>NZ_JBFTEP010000014.1:0-44027 GCF_047229365.1 Cellulomonas pasadenensis
CGTCGAGCGCGGCCGCGACCAGCGCCGTCGCGGCGTCGACGTCCGCCTGCGTCGCGCGGCTGCCGGCCAGCACGACCTGCGCCACCTCGACGGCGGCGTCCAGGTCGGCGAGCGACGCCGGCGTCCACGCGGCGCGGTCGACCGCCCCGGCCCGCGCCACCGCGTCCGTGAGCGCGGTCGTGACCACGTCGGCCCCGGCGGCGGCGGGCGTCAGGACGAACGCGTCGACCCAGCCCCACGCACCGGCGGGCAGGTCCCCCGCGACCGCGACGGTCACGACGCCGTCCGCACCGACGACCACGTCGTCGAGCACGGGGGTGCGCTCCTGCTGCCAGCCGGCCAGCGGCAGGTCGGCGGACCGGCTGCCTGCCGCCGTCGTGGCCGTGAGCGCGACGCCGCCGGTGCCGCCCTCGAGGCTGCCGTGCCCTGTCGCGGACACCGTGTACGTGCCGGCGGGGACGCCGGTCACGGTCTGCGCGACGCGCAGCGCGTACGGCGCGTCGTCCCAGAAGTTGACGGCGCGCGCGCCCTCGGGGGCGTCGACGCCCTCCCGCACCTGCGCGTTGTCCCACGTGATCGACCACGGCGCGAGGTCGTCGTCCTCGAAGCCGGGGTTGCGCAGGAGGTTCGTGGCGGTGACGACGACGGTCGCGGTGACCGCGCGGCCGGCCGCGGTCGTGCCGCGCACCGTGTACTCGCCCGGGCCGCGGATCCAGTCGACCGCGCCGCTCCACGTGACCGGGTCCTGCTCGACGGAGCCGTCGTTGTAGGTCACGGCGACGGTGGCCGGCAGGGTGACGGGGTCGCCGTCGGCGACGGTCAGCCGGACCTGCTCGACCGACACGACCTCGCGCGGCGCGACGGCGCCCGTGCGCGCGTACCGGAACACCTGCAGGGACTCGAGCGGCGTGCCGTCGTGCGCGAACAGCGCCTGGTTGTCCCACGACGAGCCGCCGTACCACTCGCCGGCGTCCTCGGGGTCGTACTCCCCGGCGGCACTCGTCGCCCAGCCGGACCCGTCCCGCTCCCACAGCGCCCGGTTGGCCTCGAGCGCGTCGGGCGGGCCGACCGGCAGCCACGCCGGCTCCCAGTAGAAGACGCCGAGGCCCGCGTCGCCGACGGCGGCGACGGCGGCGACGACGTCCCGCACGGCGGTCGCCTGCCCCTGCACGCTCACCGGGTACGCCGTGGCCTCCGCCGGCTGGTCGATCGTGTTGCCGTGCCCGTCGCCGTCCTCCAGCGTGTACGCCCACGACGTCTCGGCGACCACGACCTGCTTGCCGTACGTCGTCGCGACGTCCCGCAGCACGCGGGTCAGGTTGTCCGGCGTGCCGTGCCAGAACGGGTAGTAGGAGCTGGCGAACACGTCGTAGTCGACGCCGCGCGCCGCCAGCTCCCGCGCGTAGCCGGCGTACCGGCCGGCCGTCTCGGGGTTCGTGAAGTGCACCGCGACGAGGGCGTCCGGCAGCACCGCCCGCACCGCTGCGCTGCCCGCGGAGAAGACCTGCGCCATGGCGTCCCAGCCGGTGACGCCCGCGACACCGTTGTTCGTCTCGTTGCCGACCTGCACCATGCCGACGTCGACGCCCGCGTCCTCGAACGCCTGCAGGCTCGTGGCGGTGTACTCGCCGACGGCCGCGACGCGCTGGTCGAGCGGCAGCCCTTCCCAGGCCTTCGGCGACTGCTGCTTGGCCGGGTCGGCCCAGAAGTCGGAGTAGTGCAGGTCGACCAGCACGCGCAGGCCCGCGGCCGTGGCGCGCCGGCCGATCTCGACGGCGCGGTCGACGTCGACGTTGCCGCCGCCGTACCCGCGGCCCTGCGCGTCGAAGGGGTCGTTCCAGACGCGCACGCGCACCCAGGTCACCTCGGCGTCGGCGAGCACGTCGAAGAGGTCGGCGGGCCGGCCGGCGGTGTCGCGGAACGTCACGCCGCTCTCCTCGAGCGAGAGCAGCGACGACACGTCGACGCCGTTCATGAAGTCCGCGGGGAGGCCGTCGACGCGCTCGACGACGACGCCGGCCTCGACCGGGCCGTCGTCGGGGGCGGCCCAGCCCGGTGACGCGGTGAGCAGCAGGGCGCCGGCGGCCGCGGTGGCCGCGAGGGCGCGCAGCGGGCGGGCGGGGGCGGGACGTGGTGACACGGTGGTCCTCTCGATCGTCGTCGTCCGAGCAGGCGGGCACGCGCGCCGTGGGCGCGCGGGTGGGGCGGTGCGGGCGGTCAGCCCTTGACGGAGCCGGCGGTGAGCCCGCCGACGATGTACTTCTGCAGGAACAGGAACAGCAGCAGCACGGGCAGCGCCGCGATGACGGCACCGGCGGCGAACAGGCCCCAGTTCGCGTTGAGCTCCTGCGAGACCCAGCCGTACATGCCGACGGCGAGCGTCCAGCGCTCCTGCGAGGTGAGGATGACGCGCGCGAGGATGAACTCGCCGAACGTCGCGATGAAGGACAGCAGGCCCACGACGGCGAGGATGGGCGTGACGAGGCGCAGGATGATCGTCCAGTAGATCTGCGCGTGCGTGGCGCCGTCGATGCGCGCCGCCTCGTCGAGCTCGCGCGGGATCGTGTTGAAGAACCCGTACATGAGGAACGTGTTGGTCCCGAGCGCGCCGCCCAGGTACACGCAGATGAGCGCCACCGTGCTGTTCAGGCCGAGCACGGGCACGACGTCGCCGAGCGCGAGCAGCAGCAGGAAGATCGACACGAACGCGAGCATCTGCGGGAACATCTGGATGATCAGCAGCGCCGTCAGCCCACCGCGGCGGCCGCGGAACGAGAACCGCGAGAACGCGTACGCGGCGGCGGCGCCCATGAGCACCGAGCCGATCGCCGTGGCGCCGCCGACCACGAGGCTGTTGACGCCCCACGTCCAGAACCGGGACGCGTTCAGCGCCTCGAAGTTCGCGGTCGAGAACGTGCGGAACAGCTCCGTCGAGCCGGTGAGCGTGCCCGTGCGGGCGACGGCGGCCGAGAGCACGTACACCAGCGGGAACGCGGCGTAGAAGATCACGACCGCGGCGACGGGGTACTTCCAGCCCACCTCGGCGAGCCAGCGGCCGCGCCGGGTGCGCGCGCGGTCGGACGTCGCCGGCGTGGGTCGGGTCGTCGTGGTGGTCATCAGAGGACCTCCTCCAGCCTGCGCGTCCGGCGGAAGGCCAGCGCGGAGATCGTGCCGATGATGAGGAAGACGATGATCGACAGCGCGCTCGCGAGCCCGTAGTCGGCGCGGCCGCCGGCGACGCCGGACAGCTGGTAGATCATCGAGATGAGGATGTCGGTGTGCCCGAGGGTGGCCGACGTGTCCGTGAACCGCGGCCCGCCGCCCGTGAGCATGTAGACCAGCGTGAAGTTGTTGAAGTTGAAGGCGAACGACGAGATGAGCAGCGGCGTCGTGGAGACGAGCAGCAGCGGCATCGTGATCGCGCGGAACGTGCGCCACCGGCCGGCGCCGTCGATGCGGGCGGCCTCCATGACGTCCTCGGGCAGCGACTGCAGCGCACCCGTGCACACGAGGAACCAGTACGGGAAGCTCAGCCACAGGTTGACGCCGATGACCGCGAGCTTGGCCAGCGTCGGGTCGTCGAGCCACGCGATGCGCGTGCCGAGGAAGAACAGCTGGTTGACCACGCCGTAGTCGGGGTTGGCGTTGAGCATGCCGCGCCACAGCAGCGCCGACAGGAACGCCGGGAACGCGTACGGGAGGATGAAGAGCGTCCGCATGACCTTGCGGCCGCGCAGGCGCGTGTCGTTGAAGACGAGGGCGAGGACGAGCCCCAGCAGGAAGCTCGTCGCCACGGTGGCGATCGCGAACGCGAACGTCCACACGGTGATCCGCAGCAGCGGGCCGGAGTAGGTGTCGTCGGCGAACGCCCGCGTGAAGTTCTCCAGGCCGACGTTCACGCGCCAGCCGACCGCCAGCGCCTCGCCGTCGTCGGAGACGAACCGGCCCTCGTCGGTGGCGCGGTAGACGACGCCGGTCTCGGTGTTCGTCAGGGTGTCGGCGGCCTCGTCGTGCACCAGCGCGGACGAGTACACCTGGCCCGTGGAGCCCTCACGCGTGCGGATCGAGCCGTCGTCCGCGTCGTCGGAGACGGGCACACGCAGGTCGACGACGCGCTGCTGGAGCGCGGTGTCGGAGACGAGCGTCGTGTACGGCACGACGTCCCAGCCGGGCACGCCCGTCACCCGCGTGCCGTCGACCGACGCGTCCGGGGCGTCGGCGAGCGGCTCCTCCGCGGAGCCGACGCGCACGTCGCCCTCGTCGACGACCGCGAAGCCCAGCTCGTCGCCCCGCTGCACGACCGTCAGCGGGTAGCTCGGCGAGTCCTCGACGCGGCGCTCCGCCTGGATGAGCAGCGCGTCGACCGCCTGCTCCTTCGTCGTGTTGTGGCCCGTGCCGTAGTTCGTCAGCGCGACGTACCCGGTGTAGCCCATGGAGAAGAGCTGGAAGACGAGCAGGAAGCCCAGCCCGGGCAGGACGTACTTCAGCGGCAGCGCCCGCCTGCTGAAGTACACCCAGTCGGCGGCGACGAGCAGCACGAGGGACGCCGCGAAGATCGCCCACGACTCCTGCGCGTACGCCGCCCACAGGATGCTCGCGCCGACGGCGTTGACCAGCGCCATGAGCGCGAGCTTCACGAGGAAGCCGCCGCCCCGGCCGTCCCACCGCCGCGCGTGCGGCTCGGGGGCGCCGGTGCCGGTGCCGGGCTCGGCCGGCGCGTGGGTCGCTTGCGTGGACATCGGGTCTCCGCCTCGTCCTTGTCTCGTCACGTCGACGTCGGTGCGCGCGGTGCGCGGGGGGGTGGGCGCCGGCCGCGGGCCGGGGGACGACCGGCGGCCGGCGCCCACCGGTGCGGGTCAGCCGCCGATCGAGCCCTGGATGTCGGCGAGCATCTTGTCCCAGGCGGCGACGGGCTCGGCCGAGCCCGAGATGATCGCGGCCTCGGCCGCGTTCCAGTGGTCCCACACGTCCGCCATCTCGGGGATGGACGGCATCGGCGTGCCGTTCTTCACCTGGGCGACGAAGCCGCCGACGACCGGGTCGGACGAGACGTCCTCCGCCACCTGGAGCAGGGCCGGGACGCGCGGGTCGGCGTCGTGCAGCGCGCGCTGCGCCTCGGGAGTCGACAGGTAGTTGACGAGGAAGTCCTGCGCGAGCAGGGCGTTGTCGCTCTGCGCCGACAGGTAGAAGCCCTGCACGCCGACGAACGGCGCGGCGGTCTGGCCGCCGGCCGACGGGATCGGCTCGACGGCGAAGTCGACGCCGGCCTCCTGGAAGCCCGTGATGGCCCACGGGCCGGTGATCGCGAACGGAGCGTTGCCGTCGGCGAACTCCTGGCGCGCGATCTCGTCGGTCCAGTCGGTGCTGAACACGCCGGAGCCCGCCATGCCGTTCTGGGCCAGCCACGTCGCGAACGCGTGGCCCGGCTCGCCGCCCATGCCCAGCTCGTTCGTGTAGGAGCCGTCCTCCTCCTGCACGAACACGGGGGCGCCGAACGACGTCTGCAGCGCGTAGTAGTTGTAGCCGTCACCCGTGGTGCCGTTGGTGTTGATGACGAACGGCAGCTTCGTGCCCGCCGCGCGGCCGACCGCGACCATCTCGTCGAACGTCGCCGGTGCCGGGTCCGGCGCGAGCGCCGTGTTGCGGACCAGCGCCACCGACTCGAGCGCGTACGGCAGGCCGTACAGCTGGCCGTCGTACGTGAACGCCTCGACCGCGACGGGCTCGAAGTCGTCCTGCACGTCCGCCAGGTCGATCGAGTCGACGACGCCGTTGACGATGAGCGAGCCCAGCCAGTCGTGCGCCCCGACCGTGATGTCCGGGCCCTCGCCCGTCGGGACCTGCGCGAGGAAGTCCGCGCGGATGTCCTCGAAGTTCTTCTGCACGAGCTCGACCGTGACGCCGGTCGACTCCTCGAACGCCTCCGCCGCGGCCGCGACCGCGGGCTCGCGGTTCTCGTCCACCCAGACGGTGAGGGTGGTGCCCGCGCCGGCGCCGTCGCCGGACGTCGGCTCGGCCGAGCTGGAGGTGTCGCCACCACCGCCGCTGCAGGCGGCGAGCAGGGCGACGGTCGCGACCATCGCGACCGGGAGTGCTGCGGTCTTGCGCATGAGCGTTCCTTCCGGTGTGGTGCCGCGGTGCACGCGTCCGGGAGGATCGCGGCGCTGCGACGGGGACGTACGGCGTGGGCCGCCGGGTGGCGGCGCACGCGGGGTGCGCGACGGGCGCGCGACGGGCGGCTAGGGGCGACCACCCCCGTGCGGGACGCGGACGACGGCGACGGCGCCCGCGGGCAGGTCGAGCGCCCCCGCGACGGGCGTGCCGCTGCGCAGCTCGACCCCCTCGGTGACGGGCACCTTCGCGTCGTCGTCCGAGTGGTTGACGGCGACGACGTAGTCGGCCTCGACGCCGTGCCGGGTGACGACCTCGAGGTCCTCGGGCAGCCCGGGCGGCGTGATGCCGGCGTCCGCGTACACGGCCGCGAGCACGGGTGCCAGCGCGTCGACGTCGAGCGCGGTCGAGACGTACCAGGCGGTGCCCGCACCGACCGTGTTGCGGGTGATCGCCGGGCCGCCCGCCGCCGGGCCGTCGAGGTAGGTCGCGACGACGTCGGCGCCCTCGAGGACCAGGTCGTCCTGCCACAGCGCCGACGGGAGCTCGCGCTCACCGCCGTGCGTCCACGCGAGCCGCGTGGTGGCGCCGGCGCGCAGCGGCAGGAACTCCTCGACCGTCAGGCCGAGCACGTCCCGCAGCGGGGCGCCGAAGCCGCCCGCGTGCACCGCGTCGTGCTCGTCGACGACCGCCGAGAAGAACGACACGAGCAGCGTGCCGCCGCCCTCGACGTACCGGCGCAGGTTGTCCGCCGAGGCCTGCGTGAGCAGGTACGACGCCGGCGCGACGACCGCCCGGTAGCGGGACAGGTCCTGCGACGGGTGGGCCATGTCGACCGTCACGCCGTCGCGCCACAGGCGCTCGTAGTAGGCGCGGACCCGTTCGCGGTGCCGCACGTCGACCGACGGCCGCCACTCGAGGTCCTGCGCCCAGAAGGACTCGGTGTCCCACAGCAGCGCGACGTCGGCGCGCACGGTGGAGCCGCGCACCTCGCCCAGCGCGCCGAGGTCGCGACCCAGCTCGACGACCTCGCGCCACACCCGCGAGCGCGTCCCGGCGTGCGGCAGCATCGCCGAGTGGAACTTCTCCGCGCCGGAGCGGGAGGCGCGCCACTGGAAGAACATCACCGCGTCGGCGCCGCGGCCGAGGTGCACGAGCGAGTTGCGGGCCATCTCCCCGGGGCGCTTCGCCACGTTGCGGGGCTGCCAGTTGACCGCCGACGTGGAGTGCTCCATGAGCAGCCACGGCCGGCCGCCGGCGACCGAGCGCGTGAGGTCGGCCGCGAGGGCGAGGCCGACGTGGTTCCGTTCGTCCGCGGCGGTCAGGTAGTGGTCGTTGCTGACGACGTCGACCTCGCGCGCCCACGCCCACAGGTCCGTGGTGGGGCACTCGTTGGCCATGAAGTTGGTCGTGACGGGCTGCGCCGCGTGCGCGCGGATGGCGTCGCGCTCGGCGACGAAGCACGCGCGCAGCTGGTGGTCGGTGAACCGGGCGAAGTCCAGGCGCTGCGCCGGGTTGGCCACGCTGGGCGTCGCGGCGGGCGCGCCCACGTGCGCCCACTCGAGGTAGCGCTGGCCCCAGAAGGCGGTGCCCCACGCGGCGTTCAGGGCGTCGAGGGTGCCGTAGCGGTCCTGCAGCCACGCGCGGAACGCGTCGACGGCGGCGGGCGAGTAGTCCTCGCCCACCGGGGCGCCGTACTCGTTGTGCACGTGCCACATCACGACCGCGGGGTGGTCGGCGTACCGCTCGGCGAGGGCGGAGGCGATGCGCACCGCCGCGGCGCGGTAGGCCGGGTGGCTCGGGGACGCCATGCCGCGCGAGCCGAAGCCGAGCACGGTGCCGTCGCGCGTCACGACGCGGGCGTCGGGGTGCGCGGCGAAGAACCAGGCCGGCGGCGAGGCCGTCGGGGTGCCCAGGTCGGCGCTGATGCCGTTCGCGTGCAGCAGGTCGAGGAGGTCGTCGAGCCAGCCGAGGTCGAGCTCGCCCTCGCGCGGCTCCATCAGCGCCCACGAGAAGATGCCGACGCTCACGAGGTTGACCCCGGCCTCGCGCATGAGGGCGACGTCCTCGTCCCACACCTCGCGCGGCCACTGCTCGGGGTTGTAGTCCCCGCCGTAGGCGATCGCGTCGCGGGGGAACCAGCTCGGGTCGGTCATGACGCTCCGTCGGGTCGCTCCGCACAGCCGTGCGACTGTGCACGGTCACAGCCTGTGACCGTGCACAGGTAAGCACGCGCGCGGACGCGACCGCCACCCCTCGAACGGGTCGTTATGTACCTGTGACCGCGCACAGGTCCGAGCGCGCCGACGCGGTCCCGCATGGCATCGCTCCCGCGGTCGCGGGTCTAGAGTCACCCCGTGGTCAGCACCGCCACGGGCCGGGGGCGCCCGACGATCCGCGACGTCGCGGCGGCCGCCGGCGTGTCCCGCGGCACCGTCTCCCGCGTCATCAACGGCGGGCACTGGGTGTCCCCCGAGGCGCGCGAGGCCGTCGAGCGCGCCATCGCCGACACCGGCTACCGCGCCAACCAGCACGCGCGCTCGCTCGCCACCGGCCGCAGCAACTCGCTCGCGTTCCTGCTCACCGAGCCGCAGGACATGCTGTTCGCCGACCCGAACTTCGCGATCCTCCTGCGCGGCGCCGCCGAGGCGCTCGCCCGCCGCGGCATGACCCTCGTCCTGCTCGTCGCCGGCACGCCGACGGAGCGCGAGAACGCCGCCGCGTACGTCGCGGACGGCCACGTCGACGGCGTCCTGCTCATCTCGACGCACGCCGACGACCCGCTGCTCGCCGACCTCGTCGCGCGCGGCATCCCCACGGTGTCCTGCGGCCTGCCGCTCGGGTTCACCGGCGAGGTCGCGTCCGTGTCGGTCGACGAGATCGGCGGCGCGCGGACGATGGTGCGACACCTGCGCTCGACCGGGCGCCGACGCGTCGCGATGGTCGCCGGCCCGCTCGACACCCCCGGCGGCCGGTACCGCCTCGACGGCTACCGCGACGAGCTCGGCGCCGACTTCGACGAGCGGTACGTCGTTCACGGCGACTACACGGTCGAGTCGGGTGCCGCCGCGATGGAGGAGCTCCTCGCGCGCGCGCCCGACCTCGACGCCGTCTTCGCCGCGTCGGACACGATGGCCGCCGGCGCGATCGCGACCCTGCGCAAGCACGGGCGCCGCGTGCCGGACGACGTCGCCGTCGGCGGCTTCGACGACGCCGGCCTCGCCGCGACCCTCGACCCGCCGCTGACGACCATGCACCAGCCGTTCGACCTCATCAGCGCCGAGATGGTCGGCCTCCTGCTCGACGTCATCGCGGGCGCGCCCCACAAGTCCGTGACGATGCCCGCGAGCCTGGTCGTCCGCACCAGCGCCTGACCACGCCCCCGGCCGGCCGGCCGGCGACCACCCCAATCACCCGCCGCCCCCGTCCCGCCCCCGCTCCACCGTCGACTGCGGTCGATGCGTCACGAGTGCGGGTGTTGCACCACCCGCACTCGCGACGCATGTACCGCACTCGGTGGACGACGCGCCGTCGCCGGGACGCACCGCCCCTGTCCGGACGCGCACCTCCCGTTGGCGTCGACGCGGCACAGGCACGGCCGCCCGCGCCTCCACCACCCGGCTCTCACGCCGACTGCGGCAGGTCGCACCGAGCGCGCGCGTTGCACCTGCCGCACTCGGTGCGAGGTACCGCACTCGGCGGAGGCAGGGCGCAGGTCGCCGAGGCGGCACCTCGCCGGGCGCGGGCACCGCTCGCACGCACACGCCCGGCACCGTCCCGGTCCCCCACACCGAGTGCGGCAGGTCGCACCGAGCGCGCCCGTTGCACCTGCCGCACTCGGTGCGAGGTACCGCACTCGACGGAGGCAGGGCGCAGGTCGCCGGGGCGGCACCGCGCCGGGCGCGGGCACCGCTCGCACGCACACGCCCGGCACCGTCCCGGTCCCCCACACCGACTGCGGCAGGTCGCACCGAGCGCGCCCGTTGCACCTGCCGCACTCGGTGCGAGGTGCCGCACTCGGCGGGGGGCCGGGGCGGGCCCGCACGGCGGCGGGCCCCCGGGCCGGCGGGTGCCGGCCCGGGGGCCCGTGCGTCGTGGTGGACGGTCGCGCGCCGGCGGCCGTGCGGGGGTCAGCCGAGGATCGGGTGGAGGATCCAGAAGACGACGGCGGCGACGAGCGCGGCCGCCGGGATCGTGAGGATCCACGCGCCGGCGATGTTCTTCGCGACTCCCCAGCGCACGGCGGAGAGCCGCTTGGTGGCACCGACGCCCATGATCGCCGAGGTGATCGTGTGCGTCGTCGAGACCGGTGCGTGCAGGTAGAACGCGTTGACGTACAGGACGACCGCGGACACCGACTCGGCGACGAAGCCGCGTGCGGGGTCGAGCTCGATGATCTTGCGGCCGAGCGTGCGCATGATGCGCCAGCCGCCGGCGTACGTGCCGAGCGAGATCGCCGCGGCGGCGGACAGCTTGACCCACAGCGGGATGCCGGCGTCCGCGTCGGCCCAGCCGACGGTCAGCAGCGCGAGGAAGATGACGCCCATCGTCTTCTGCGCGTCCTGCAGACCGTGCCCGAGCGCCATGGCGGCCGCGGAGATGGTCTGCGCGATGCGGAAGCGGCGGTTCACCTTGGACGGCGCACGGTTGCGGATGACCCACAGCAGCCCGGCCATCAGCAGGAACGCGAGGCCGAAGCCGATGAGCGGCGAGAAGATCATCGGCAGGACGACCTTGTCGACGATCGCCGAGCCGTAGATGCCGAACCCGGCGGCCAGGCCGGCGCCGACGAGGCCGCCGATGAGGGCGTGCGTCGACGACGAGGGCAGCCCGAACCACCACGTGATGAGGTTCCACGTGATCGCCCCGACGAGGGCGCACAGCACCACGACGAGCGCGGAGTGCGCGGGTTCCCCCTCGAGGTCGACGATCGCGGTGGCGATCGTCTCGGCCACCTCGGTGCCCAGCAGCGCACCGGTGAAGTTCATGACGGCGGCCATGATGAGCGCCGCCCGCGGCGTCAGCGCACGCGTCGAGACCGACGTGGCGATGGCGTTGGCGGCGTCGTGGAAGCCGTTGGTGTAGTCGAACCCGAGCGCGAGCGCGACGACGAGGACGACGAGCGCGGTCTCCACCTGTGCTCAGGACTCCTTGAGCGCGATGGTCTCGATGCTGTTCGCGACCTTCTCGAACGCATCCGCCGCGTCCTCGAGCTTCTCGACGATCTCCTTGAGCTTGAGCAGCAGGACCGCGTCGGTGATCTCGTCGAACATCTGCGCGAGCAGCTTGCGGTGCGTCTTGTCGGCCTGGTTCTCGAGGCGGTTGACCTCGACCCAGTACTCCTGGAGCGAGTCCATCGAGCGCAGCCGGGGCATGGCCTCGGCCGTCAGCTCGGCGGCGCGCTGCAGCACCTGCACCTGGTCGGACACCCGCGCGGGCAGCTCGTCGACCTTGTAGAGGACGATGAGGTCCGACGCCTCGTCCATGAAGTCCATGCAGTCGTCGAGGCTCGACGCGAGGTTGTAGATGTCGTCGCGGTCGAACGGGGTGACGAACGTCTGGTTCAGCCGCCGCATGATCGCGTGCGTGGCCTCGTCGGCCGCGTGCTCCGCCTCGGCCATCCGCTTGTTGATCTCCTTGCGGGTGGCGCGGTCGGCCCCGAGGATCTCGGCCAGCAGGTTCGCCCCCGTGACCAGGTACGAGGCCTGGGTGGCGAAGAGGTCGAAGTACGAGGTGTCGCGCGGTGTCAGGCGCAGGCGCACGGAGAGCTCCGGGGCGTGGGACGAGACAGACGCCCGGCGGGTGCACGGGCGGCGCCCAGCCTAACGGGCCGTGAACGGCAGGTGCACCGACCCCGGCCCGATCGGGGCCACGACCGGGTGACGGACGACACGGCGACGCCGCGCCCCCGGGCGACCCGCGCGGGCGATGAGGACGCCGGGCCGCGGGGCGCCTCTCGGCGCATGGCCGCTCGAAGCGGCTGAGATTGGAGCCCGGGGCCACCGCGACCCGACGTCCCGTCCAGTCTAGGCGGGGACCCGCCGGCGCACCGGTCGAACGCCCGCGGCGGTGAGGACCGTCACTCGAGCCGCCCCGCACGCCAGAGCGCAGCGGCCGCGACGAGCTCCTCGGCGGTGCGCACGAGCGACGCCGCCCCGCGCGTCGTCCGCGCCGCCGCGCCGGGGTCGACCACGTCGAGGTGGTCGGCGTCGAACGCCGCGCCCGTCGCCAGCACCTGGCAGAACGCGGCGGCCCGCTCGAGCGCCACGGCGAGGTCGCCCGCGAAGACGCCGGAGAGCACGGCGTCCGCGACGGCCCGCACGTCGGCGGGGCCGGGCGGGCTGACGACGCCCGCGACGACGTCGTGCACGGGCGCCGAGGCGACACCCATGCGGTAGCGGTCGGCCACCGTCGCGGGGTCGCGGCGCACCCACTCACGCAGCACGTACAGCCGCCACAGCGCGCCGGGCAGGGTGTCGGCCGGGCTGTCCGCCCACATCGCCGCGACCATGTCGAGGCCCTCGGTCTCGACGAGCGCGACCAGCCGCTGCACCACGTCGGGGTCCTGCGACGCGCGCGCCCGGTGCACGAGCGCGGCCGCGGTGGTGTGCGCGATCTCGCCGCGCAGCTGCGGGTCGGTGTCGCCGGGCAGCGCGTCGGCCTGCGCCGGGTCGAACGGCACGGGTCGGTGATGGCGCCGGGGCTCCTGCCCCGCGCCGCCGTCACGTCCCTCGGTCGCTGCCACCGGGCGATGATGCACCCGGGCACCGACGGGTGCCACCGCCGCCCGCGTGCACCCCCGCGCCGGGTGGGCCGCGAACCTGGTCGCCGTCGCTCCGGGTGCGGGCACCGGGGGGCAGGGCGAGAGTGGTCCTGACCAGGCGCTGGGCCCGGCCGCGAACTCTGGCAGACGGGGGTGGACGATGTCCGATCCGGTGTCCCGCAGGACCGGGCCGCACGGCGGCGAACCGGCCGGCGAGCTCAACGGCAAGCACACCGGCAAGGCGGTCGGCCTCGCCGTCGCCGCGGCGGTCGGCGGCTTCCTGTTCGGCTTCGACAGCTCCGTCATCAACGGCGCGGTCCAGGCCTTCACGGAGCAGTTCGACCTCGGCAGCGCGCTGAGCGGCTTCGCCGTCGCGGTGGCGCTGCTCGGCTGCGCGCTCGGCGCGTGGCTCGGCGGCCGGCTGGCCGACCGGTGGGGCCGCACCCGCGTCATGTTCCTCGGCGCCGTGCTGTTCTTCCTGTCCTCGGTGCTGTCCGGCATCGCCTTCGGCGTCTGGGACCTCATCGCGTGGCGGTTCATGGCCGGTCTCGGCATCGGGATCGCGTCGGTGATCGCGCCGGCGTACATCGCGGAGATCGCGCCGGCACGGATCCGCGGACGCCTCGGGTCGCTGCAGCAGCTCGCGATCGTCATCGGCATCTTCGCCGCCCTGCTGTCCGACGAGCTGCTGGCCCGGGCGACGCCCGGCGAGGGCGCGGACGCGAGCGGCGAGCTCTGGTTCGGGCTCGAGGCGTGGCGGTGGATGTTCCTCGTCGCGGTGGTGCCCGCGACGATCTACGGCGTCCTCGCGCTGCGCATCCCGGAGTCGCCGCGCTACCTGCTGAGCACCGGCAGGCGGGACGAGGCCCGGCGCGTGCTCGCGTCCGTGCTGCCGCCCGACGAGGACGCGGACGAGCGCATCCGCGAGATCGAGCACACGATCCGCACGGACGAGGCGCTGGCGTCGCAGTCGAGCCTGAGGGGCCCGCGGTTCGGCCTGCTGCCCGTGGTCTGGGTCGGCATCCTGCTGTCGGTCTTCCAGCAGTTCGTGGGCATCAACGTGATCTTCTACTACTCGAACACGCTGTGGCAGGCGGTCGGGTTCGACGAGGGCGACGCGTTCACGACGTCGACCATCACGTCGATCACGAACGTGCTGGTCACGTTCATCGCCATCGCGCTGATCGACAAGATCGGGCGTCGCCCGCTCCTGCTCATCGGCTCGGCCGGGATGACGGTGACGCTGGCGGTCGTCGCGATCGCGTTCATGAACAGCACGGGCTCGGGCGAGGACGTCAGCCTCCCGGCGCCGTGGGGCATGATCGCGGTCGTCGCGGCGAACCTGTTCGTCGTCTTCTTCGGCGCGTCGTGGGGCCCGCTGGTGTGGGTGCTGCTGGGCGAGATCTTCCCCAACCGCATCCGCGCGGCGGCGCTGGGCCTGGCGGCGGCGGCGCAGTGGATCGCGAACTTCCTCATCACGATCTCGTTCCCGCCGATGCTCAACGCGTTCGGCGCGTCCATCCCGTACCTCATGTACGCGGCGTTCGCGCTCCTCTCCTTCTTCTTCGTGCTGACGAAGGTGCCGGAGACGAAGGGCGTGCAGCTCGAGGACATGGAGGGGCTGCAGGTGCAGCGGGGCCGCCCGCGGTCCTGACCGCGAGCACCACGGGGCCCGGCACGCCGCACGCGCGGTGTGACCGGGCCCTCGTGCGTCGGGGAACAACCTCACCCCGTCAACGGTTGCCCGAGGTAACGATCCGACCTAGAGTTGCCTGGAGCAACTTTCTGTGGCGCTCGCCGTGGCGCCCACCGATCCCGACCGCCGACGCCGCCGGTCCCCCTCCCTGCACGTCCGGAAGCGAGACCCTGCGTGAGCACCCAGCCCGACACCCGCACGACCCCGTTGCGCGACCCCGCGCACCCCGGCGACGTCCCGCCCGTCGTCGCCGACGCCCGCCCCGCCATGACGCACCGCGAGGTGCTCGAGGCCCTCTCCGGCATCCTGCTCGGGATGTTCGTCTCGATCCTGGCGACGAGCGTCGTCTCGACCTCGCTGCCGCGGATCATCACCGACCTCGGCGGCTCGCAGTCCGCGTTCACGTGGGTCGTCACCGCCACGCTGCTGACGACCACGATCTCCACCCCCATCTGGGGCAAGCTCGCCGACCTGACGAACCGCAAGGTCCTCGTCCAGGTCGCGCTCGCCGTCTCCGTCGTGTCGTCCGCGCTCGCCGGGTTCTCGCACAGCACCGAGATGCTCATCGGCATGCGCGCCCTGCAGGGCATCGGCGCCGGCGGCCTGACGGCGCTCGGCACCGTCCTCATCGCCGACATCATCAGCCCGCGCGAGCGCGGCCGGTACATGGGCCTCATGGGCGCCGTCATGGCCGTCGGCATGGTCGGCGGGCCGCTGCTCGGCGGCGTCATCACCGACGCGGCCGGCTGGCGCTGGAACTTCTTCGTCGGCCTGCCGTTCGCCGTCGCGGCGATCGTCGTGCTGCAGCGCACGCTGCACCTGCCCGCCCTGCGCAAGCGACGCGTGCAGATCGACTGGGCCGGCGCGGTCCTGCTCTCCGCGGGCATCGCCACGCTGCTGCTCTGGGTCACCTTCGCCGGCGACTCGTTCGACTGGGCGTCCTGGCAGACCGCCGCCATGGTCGGCGGCGCGCTCGTCCTGCTCGGTGCGGCCGTCGCGGTCGAGCACCGCGCCGCCGAGCCGATCATCCCGCTGCGCCTGTTCAAGGACCGCACGGTGGTCCTCGCCGTCGTCGCCTCGGTGGCCGTCGGCATCGCGCTGTTCGGCACGCAGGTCTACCTCAGCCAGTACCTCCAGCTCGCCCGCGGCCGCACGCCCACCGAGTCCGGCCTGCTCACCATCCCGATGGTGCTCGGCCTGTTCCTGTCCTCGACGCTCAGCGGGCGCGCCATCTCGCGCTCCGGCCGCTACAAGAAGTTCATGATCGCCGGTGCGGTCCTGCTGGTCGTGGGCCTCGGCCTCATGGGCACGATCGACGAGACGACCTCGTTCTGGCTGCTCGGGGTCTACATGGCGGTCCTCGGCATCGGGGTCGGCATGCTCATGCAGAACCTCGTGCTCGCCGCGCAGAACACCCTGCCCGTGCAGGACGTGGGCTCCGGCACCGCCACCATCGCGTTCTTCCGCACGCTCGGCGGCACGCTCGGCGTCTCCGCCCTCGGCGCGCTGCTCTCGCACCGCGTCCAGGACTACATGGTCGACGGCCTGCGCGCCGCCCACGTCGACCCGGCGCTGCTGGGCGGCTCCGGCGGCGGCGCCTCGGCGCTGCCCGACGTCACGACCCTGCCCGCGCCGATCCGCCACGTCGTCGAGCACGCCTTCGGCGTCGGCGTGGCCGACCTGTTCCTCGTCGCCGCCCCCATCGCGCTCCTCGCGTTCGTCGCCGTCCTGCTGCTGCGCGAGGTGCCCCTGGGCAACCGCTCCGGCATCGAGCAGCGGCTCGCCGCCGAGGAGGCGGGCACCGCGGGCGCCTGAGCCCCGACGCCGACGAGCCCCGGTCCCCCGCGTGGGGGCCGGGGCTCGTCCGTGCGCGGTGCGCCGGGGCGCGCTCAGGCGCCCGGGGTGTCCCTGCCGGTCGCGCGGGCGCGGTCGGCGAGCGCCGTGTTCAGCCGCGCGAGCTGCTCGGCGAGGTCGTCGAGCTCCTGCGGGCCCCAGCTGTCGAGGGCGGAGCGGAACCACTCGCGCCGCGCCGTCCGGGCGGCGTGCAGGCGGCGCTCCCCCTCGGCGGTCAGCGTGAGCGGGTGGCTGCGCGAGTCGTGCGGGTCCGCCTCGCGGGTGACCAGTCCGAGCCGCTCGAGGCGGGCGAGCTGGCGCGACATCGTCCCCCGCCCCACGCCCAGCCGGTCGGCGAGGTCGCTCGCGCGCGTGCCGCTGTCCGCCGCCACCGCGGACAGCAGCGAGTACGCGGACGGGTCGAGGTCGGGGTGGACGTCCCGCGAGACGCTCGCCCCCGCGGCGCGCGCCCGGCGCAGGAACAGCCCGAGCTCGCGCTCCAGCCGCAGCAGGGGGTCGTCGCTCATGGGCCCATCCTCGCGCAGCGCGCGGCCCCGGACGTCGTCAGCGCACCCAGGTGGTGCGGCGGCGCGCGACCTGCGCGAAGGCGTGCACGCGGGCCTGGTCGAGCCGCTCCGGCAGCAGGCGGAAGACGTTGGGCACCTCGTGCTTGCCGACGACGAGCGCGTCCTGCGGCGGCTGCGCCGGGTCCCGCTCCAGCTCGCCGGTGACGACGAGGACCGCGCGCACGCTCACGCCCGCGCAGCCGGCCGACTGCAGCAGCCCCTGGACGCGCCCCGCCTCGAGCCGCGCGTCGCGCAGGTACGGCACGGAGCGGCCGTCGACCTGCATGGTGCGGGACCGGACGGCGACGCGGCTGCCGGGGTGCCGCCGCTCGGACACGGTGAACAGGCCGCCGGGGCCGATGAGCAGGTGCTCGACGACCGTGCCCTGGCGGCCGAGCGGCACGTCGTGCACGGTCTGCCACCCGACCTCGGCGAGGCGCTCGAGGCGCACGCCGAGCGGGCTGCCGCGCTCGCCGCGCGGGCGGTCGGTGCCGAGCCACGCGTCGAGCCCCGCCTCGTCGAGCGCGTCCAGCGAGCCGGTGACGCGCGGCAGCGGGAGCACGAGCTCCGGCACGTCGGCGCGCAGGTACTCCTGGGCGGCGCGACGCAGCCCGGCCTCGAGCACGGGGTCGTCCACGACGACCTCGCCGGACTGCAGGTCGACGGAGCCCACGCGGCCGCCGCTCTCGTGCGTGACGAAGAGGCGGTCGGCTCCGTACCGCCGCCATCGCCGGACTGTCAGGACCTCCTCCACGCCGTCATTATCGGCACGCCGCGCACCCGACTTCAGTCACCTGCAGGGGGCAGTTCGTCGGGGCGCGGCGTGTCCGCGGCGTGTCGTCAGGCGCCGGTCGACCCCGCGTCCGCGGGCTCGAACGTCAGGCTGACCGAGTTCATGCAGAACCGGTCGCCCGTCGGCGTCTGCGGGGCGTCGTCGAAGACGTGCCCCAGGTGCGAGCCGCAGCGCGCGCAGCGCACCTCGGTGCGCACCATGCCGTGGCTGCGGTCCTCGAGCAGCTCCACGCGGTCGCCCGCGAGCGGCGAGAAGAAGCTCGGCCAGCCGCAGTGCGAGTCGAACTTCGTGTCCGCGCGGAACAGCTCGTTGCCGCACGCGCGGCAGCGGTAGACGCCGTCGCGCTTCTCGTCGAGCAGCTCACCGGTCCACGCGCGCTCCGTGCCGGCGCGGCGCAGCACCGCGAACTCCTGCGGCTCGAGCTCGAGCGCCCACTGCTCGTCGGTCTTCTGGACGGGGTAGCCCACGTCGTCCTCCTCCTGCCCCGGGTCGACGGCCGGGGTCGACAGCGACAACACCGCCGCGGCGCGCGGCGTTCCCGCCGACGCGCCGTGCGGGCGTCGTGTCGTGCGGGCGCGCCCGGACGACCTACGCTGACCGGGAGGTATCCCGCCACCGGGGCGCCGCCGAGCCATGAGGTGCACGTGCCCGCCAGTCGCCGTCGTTCGAGCCTCACGCGCCGGTTCGCGGTCGTGAGCCTCGTCGGCATGGCCGTGGTCGGGGTGGCGCTCGTCGTCGTGGCCTCCGCGCAGATGCGCGGGCAGGCGGTCCGGGACGGCACGAGCCTGGCCGTGACCGTGGCGGCGTACGCGTCGGCCGCGACGCCGGCGAACGCGTACGTCACCGGGGTGCTGCCCGACGACAGCCAGGCCGCGGTGTCGGGCGCGACGGCGGGCTTCGGCTCCGAGCTCGTCGAGCTCCGGCTGTGGAGCGCGGACGGGCGGCTCATGTACTCGTCGCGTGACGCGGGCACCGGCCTGCCGCACACCGAGCGGTTCGGACGGGTCATGGACGCGGGCGAGCCGGACGCCGTCGTGCAGCCGGACGTCCGCGGCGACGAGTCGTCGAGGACCGAGGAGGACACGGTCCTCGACGTCTACGTGCCCGTGCGCCTCACGGGGACCGCCGCGGACGGGACGCCCCTCGCCGGGGAGCCCGACCAGGTCATCGGCGCGGCCGAGGTCATGCTCGACCACACCCGCACCCAGCAGACCCTCACCGCCACCGTGCGCACGGTCGCGCTCGTGGTCGGCGGCAGCCTGGTCGTGCTCTGGTTGCTGCTCTACCGGATCGTGCACTCGACGTCGCGGCGGCTGCGCACGGCCGCGCTGGAGAACGCGCGGCTCGCCATGCTCGACTCGCTGACCGGCCTACCCAACCGCCGGCTGCTCACCGACCAGATGCAGCGCGCGGTGCGCGACGCGCGCGAGGACGGCTCCCGCGTCGGGCTGATCCTGCTCGACATCGACCGGTTCAAGGACATCAACGACACGCTCGGGCACGACCACGGTGACGCCCTGCTCGAGCTGGTCGCCGCCCGTCTGCGGGACGCGCTGCGCGACGACGACGTCGTGGCCCGCCTCGGGGGTGACGAGTTCGCGATCCTGCTCCCCGACGTGCGGTCGGTCGCCAACGCCGAGCGCCTCGGCCGGCGCGTGCGCGGGCTGTTCGCCGCGCCGTTCGAGCTGGGCGACCTCGCGCTGCACGTGGACACGTCCATCGGTGTCGCGTGCCTGCCCGACCACGCCGACGACCCCTCGTCCCTGATGCGCACGGCGGACATCGCCATGTACGCGGCGAAGCACCAGCGCTCCGGCGTCGCCGTCTACTCCCCCGACGCCGACGACTCCTCGCCGGCGCGCCTGGTCCTCATGGGGGAGCTGCACGCCGCGCTGGAGGAGCACGAGTCGGCGCGTGCCGCCGGCGACGACGGCACGGGCGGCGACGCGCTCGGCGTGCCGCCCGTCGCGCAGCTCGAGATGCACTACCAGCCCAAGATCGAGCTCGCGTCGCAGCGCACGGTGGGGCTCGAGGCGCTCATGCGGTGGCGGCACCCGACGCGCGGGCTCGTCGGGCCGGGCACGTTCGTGCCGCTGGCCGAGCAGTCCGGGCTCATCCACCGGCTCACGTCGTTCGCGCTCGACGCGGCCGTCCGGCAGCTCGCGCAGTGGTCGGCCGAGGGCACGGCGGTGCCCGTGGCCGTGAACCTGTCGGCGCACGACGTGGCGGACCCCGCGGTGGTCGACACGATCGAGGAGCTGCTGGCGCGCCACCGCGTGCGGCCGGCGCTGCTGGAGGTGGAGATCACGGAGACGGCGCTCGTCGCCGACCGCTCCCGCGTCGTGCCCGTGCTCGAGCGCCTCGGCGAGCTGGGCGTGCGCGTGGCGATCGACGACTTCGGCACCGGCACCACCTCGATCTCCCAGCTGCGCGACCTGCCCGTCGACGAGCTGAAGATCGACCGGGTCTTCGTCGCGGACCTCGGCGACGGCGGACGCGAGGGCTCGGAGGTCGTGGTGCAGGCGATGGTGGACCTCGCGCACTCGTTCGGCCTGCGCGTCGTGGCGGAGGGCGTCGAGGACGAGGGCACGGCCCGGACGCTCGCGCGGCTCGGCGTCGACCAGGCGCAGGGCTTCCTGTGGGCCCGGCCCGCGCCGCCCGAGGAGGTGCGCCCACCGGGTGACACCGCACGTGGCGACCACCCGTCGCTTCACCCCATCGGGTGAACCTGGCGCCACTTCCTCAAGGTCGTGCCCGACCATGTCGACAGCGACCGAGAAGGTGAGCTCTACCCGCAGCCCGGCAGCCCGCCGGACCGGCACCGGACGAGGGGGACGACGACCATGATGGACGAGCTGCTCGAGGAGATGATCGACCCGGCGCCGTCGCGCGAGGACGCCGCGCGTCGTCGCCGCGCGTGGGCCACCGGCTCCATCCTGGCGCTGGCCGCCGTGGGCGTCGCGTCGCTGACGACGTCGGCGCTGTTCACCGACCAGGACAGCCTCACGGGCCGGATCAGCACCGGCACCCTCGTGCTCGGCGCCCAGGGCGCGACGTTCGACGTGCCGGTCGAGGGCCTCGCCCCCGGCGGCTCCGTGATCGCGCCCGTGCAGGTGAGCAACACCGGCTCGCTCGAGCTGCGCTACGCCGTGAGCCTCAGCGCCGCCACCGCCGAGGGCACGCCCGGGCGCGGCGACACCGGCAGCGGCGACCTGCGCCAGCAGCTGCGGGCGCGCGTGTTCGCGTCGGCGGACTGCACGGGCACCGTGCTGGGCGACACCGCGACCGCCACCGCCGAGTTCGGCCTCCCGACGAACGCCGCCGAGCCGGCGGCGATCGTCGGCAACCCGGCGACGGGCTTCCAGGAGGGCGACCGCGTCCTCCCGGGCGTCAACGGCACCGAGACGCTCTGCGTCCGCGTGGACATGGCCGCCGCGGCGGGCAACGAGTACCAGAACACGGCCGCCGACCTGACGTTCCGCCTCGACTCCGAGCAGACCGTCAACAACCCCTGACCCGTCCGCCCGGGGTGATGAGCAGGCAGCCGGTCCACGCGGAGCCCTTCGTCGAACGACGGGCCCCGCGCCCCGACGCGCCTGCCACCCCGGGCCGGCGCGTGCGCCGCGCGGTGTCCGTCCTGCTGTGGACGGTCGTCGCGGCGGGCGTGCTCGCGTACGCGGCCACGCTGGTCGTGCCGCTCTGGTACCAGCTGCAGGGCGAGCGGCTGCTCGTCGTGACGTCCGGGTCCATGGCGCCGCGGTTCGTCGAGGGTGACGTCGTCGTGCTGCGCTCCGTGACGGACCCGTCCGAGCTCAAGCCGAACCTCATCGTGACGTTCCAGCCCGTGGGCGGGTCGGGGCTCGTGACGCATCGGATCGTCTCGCTGCACAAGCTCGACGCGATGCAGGACGACGGCACGGGCCGCATGGAGCCGGTGCTCGACGAGTCGGGCCAGCCGGTGCAGCAGGAGTACATGCGCACGCAGGGCGACGCGAACCCCCAGCCCGACCCGAACGCGACCCCGGTCGAGCGGGTGCGCGGCGTGCTGCTGCGCGTGCACCACGGCTGGGGCGACACGCTCGTGTGGGCGACGTCGCCCACGGGCCGGGCCGTCATGCTGGTGCCGCCCCTGCTCGCCCTCGCCACCCTGGAGGTGCTGTCCGTGCTCGACGCACGCCGCCGCCGCGGCCGGGCCGGGCAGCGCACCGCGGACGACAGGAGGGTCGATGCGCTCCTCCTCGACTGACGCCCCGCACGACCCGACCGACGGGCCGCGCGCGTCCGCGCCCGCCACCGGGACGTGGGTGCGGCTCGGCGTGGCCCTGCTGGTCGCCGCCGTCGCCGCGCTCACGCCGGCCGTGGGTCGCACGAGCGCGCTGCTGACCGACACGGACGACCTCACGGCGCGGGTGTCGACGGGCACGTGGGTGACACCGACGCCGACGACGACGCCGGAGCCGACCCCGTCGCCCACCGACGACGCCGGCACCCCGGCGCCGGGGACGACGGCCGCGCCGACCGGGGCGCCCACGGCGGAGCCCGCACCGGCGTCGCGCCGTGCACCCGCCGCCGGCGAGCGCCGGTCGCGCCGCTGACGCCCCGGCGGTGACGCGTCCCGCCGGTCCGTGACCCGACGGGAGGTGACGGAATAGCACCGCGTGTGCCACGGTTGAGGCGCCTGTTCGATGCAAACGCATCGACCATCATCGGAACGACGAGGTGCACCATGCAGTTCGGGATCTTCTCGGTCGGCGACGTCACGACCGACCCCACGACCGGGCGGACCCCCGACGACACCGAGCGCGTCCGCGCGATGCTGACCATCGCCGAGCACGCCGACGCCGCCGGGCTGGACGTCTTCGCCACGGGCGAGCACCACAACCCGCCCTTCGTGCCGTCGTCCCCGACGACGATGCTCGGCTACCTCGCCGGCCGCACGCAGCACATCACGCTGTCGACCGCGACCACGCTCATCACCACCAACGACCCGGTCCGCCTGGCCGAGGAGTACGCGATGCTCCAGGTGATCAGCGGCGGGCGGATGGACCTCATGATGGGCCGCGGCAACACCGGGCCCGTCTACCCGTGGTTCGGCAAGGACATCCGCCAGGGCATCCCCCTCGCCGTCGAGAACTACGCGCTGCTGCGCCGGCTCTGGGAGGAGGACGTCGTCGACTGGAGCGGCAAGTTCCGCACGCCGCTGCAGGGCTTCACGTCCACCCCGCGCCCGCTCGACGGCGTGCCGCCGTTCGTCTGGCACGGCTCGATCCGCTCCCCCGAGATCGCCGAGCAGGCCGCGTACTACGGCGACGGCTTCCTGCACAACGCGATCTTCTGGCCGATGCGGCACACCGCCCAGATGGTCCACTTCTACCGCGAGCGCTACGAGCACCACGGGCACGGGCGTGCCGACCAGGCGATCGTCGGCCTCGGCGGGCAGGTGTTCGTGCGCAAGAGCTCGCAGGCGGCGTGGGACGAGTTCCGCCCGTACTTCGACGTCGCCCCCGTGTACGGGCACGGCCCGTCGATGGAGGACTTCACGCGCGAGACCCCGCTGACCGTCGGCAGCCCGCAGCAGGTCATCGACCGGTACGGCGCCTTCTGGGAGCAGGTCGGCCACTACCAGCGGCAGATGTTCCTCATCGACCACGCCGGGCTGCCGCTCAAGACGGTCCTCGAGCAGATCGACGTCCTCGCCGAGGACATCGTGCCGGTGCTGCGGCGCGAGGCGGAGGCGCGGCGCCCGGCGCACGTCCCCGCGGACCCGCCGTCGCACGCCGAGCGCGTCGCCGCGGCCCGCGCCGCGGGCACCGTGCCCACCGCGACCGTCGCGGCCGCCGACCACTGGACCGGCCGCACCGCCGAGGACGACGTCGAGGCCGCAGACGCGGCCGCCGTCCGCTGACGGCCGCCTGAACCGCCGGGCGTCCGCCCCCGCCCGCCCCGCGCGGACGGACGCCCGGTGCGCACCGCACCGCAGTCCCCGCACCACCAGCAGCACCGGAAGAAGGCACCACCATGAGCGAACGCTCGATCGTCGTCGTCTCCGGCGGCCTCTCGCAGCCCTCGTCGACGCGGATGCTCGCCGACCGGCTCGCCGACGCCACCGTCTCCGCCCTCGCCGAGCGCGGCGTCGCCGCGCGCGTCACCGTCGTCGAGCTGCGCGACCTCGCGCACGACGTCGTCGACATGACCCTCACCGGCTTCGCCCGCGAGCCGCTGGCCGAGGCGCAGGAGGCCGTCGCCGCGGCCGACGGCGTCGTCGCCGTCTCACCCGTCTACACCGCGTCCTACGCGGGCCTGTTCAAGTCGTTCGTCGACGTGCTCGACAAGGACGCGCTGCGCGGCACGCCCGTCCTGCTCGGCGCGACCGGCGGCACGCCGCGGCACTCCCTCGCGGTCGACCACGCGCTGCGCCCGCTGTTCGCGTACCTCGGCGCCGACGTCGTGCCCACGGGCGTCTTCGCCGCGACGGACGACTGGGCCGACGCGGGCACGGACGACACCAGCCCGCTGCCCGACCGCATCCGCCGCGCCGGGGAGCAGCTCGCCGAGCGCGTCGCCGGTCGTGCGCCCGTGCGCCGCACGGGCCTGTACGACGCGGTGCCGTCCTTCGAGGACCTGCTCGGCGCCTGACGGCGACCCCGCCGACCCGACCGGTCGGCGCCGCCCACCGCCGCCCCACCGCCGCCCGGCGTCCGTCGCGGACGGGGTGATCGCGGCCGCGCCGTGGCGGGGGCGTTCGGGATGATGGGTCGGCGGCAGCCGTCCCGGCGGCCCGACGACAGGAGCACCCGTGACCGTCCCCGCCCCCGGCCCGCAGCACCCGGACGAGCCGGGCGCCGTGCCGCCCGCCGCGCACGACGCGACGCACGCGGCACCGGACGTCGCACCGGTGGACGCACCCGTCCGCGCGGCCGTGCCCTGGTGGTCGGTCGCGGCGTTCGTGCTGGCCGCGGTCACCGTGGTCGCGGTGATCGGCACCCTCGTGCCGGCGGTGCGGGCGCCCAACGTGCTCGGGCCGGTCGCGATCGTGCTCGCCGTGGTCGGACGGCGGCGCGGCGAGGGACGGGTGGCGACCGCGGCGCTCTGGACGTCGGTCGGCGCCGTGGTGCTCCAGCTGCTCCTGCCCGTCCTCGGCTGGGTCGCCCTGGTGATCTGGTCCGTGAGCGCGGGCTGACGCGGCACGACGCCCCCGGTGCCGTGCGGCACCGAGGGCGTCGGGGTGGGGCTGCGCCGGGTCGTCAGCACCGGCCGGTCGTCACTGCCGGGTCAGCGTGAACGCCGACCCGTCGCCGACCGCCTCGACGTCCAGGCACTGGTCGGTCAGCGTGTGCGACGTGCGGGGGTCGACGTAGACGTGCGCGTCGCCCGCGGTCACCACGTCGTCGCCCGGGTCCGGGCCGGCGACGAGCGCGAGCTCGAAGCCGCCCGAGTCCTGCTCGGCGATGCGCAGGCCGCCCTCGTCGGGCAGGCCGGCGCTCTGGGTGAGGGTCTCGACGGCGGTGCGGGCGTTGTCGGTCAGGGTGAGCACGGGGGCTCCTCTCTGCTCGCCTGGTGACGCCGTCCCGTCCGGCCGGGGCCGTCGGGGCCGACGCCGTCGGTCGTGCCCCACCGTGACCGGACGGCGCGCGGCCGCGCAAACGGGAGTCCGCTGCGCGAGACCGGGCCGGGCACGCCGACGGGCGTGCGTGCACGCGACGGCGCGGTCGCCTACCGTGCGCCCGCGGCCTCGCCGACGGCCACGTCGACGACGAGCGCGCGGTGGTCCGACAGGCCGAGGTCGAGCGAGCGCGCACCCGACGTCGCGGCCACGCGCCCGCCGCCGAGCACGTGGTCGAGCTGCCGCTGCGGCGTCGTCAGGGGGTACGTCGACGCCCGGGCCAGCGGCCGCAGGCCCGACACCCGCGCCGGCCGGTCGCCGGACATGTTGAGGTCGCCCATCACCACGCGCGGGCCGGGCAGCGTGCGCGTCGCGCGGACGACGTGCCGCAGCTGGCGCGCGTTCCAGCCGGGGATGAAGGTCAGGTGCGTGCCCACGACGGTGCACGGGCCGTCGGCGGTCTCGACGACGCCGGCGATCGCGGACCGCGGCTCGTCGCGCACGAGCACCGGCCAGCGCGCGCCGGGGAACCGGATGGGCGTGCGGCCGCGCAGCGCGGGCAGCGCCACGACGCGCCACTCGTGCACGGGCAGCCGGGACAGCAGCGCGATGCCGTACGCCGCGCCCGACGGCTGCGCGTCGCCGGTCGCCGCGACCCACAGGTCGGGCTCGCCGTGCAGGGTCGCGACGAAGCGGTGGTGCGGCGCGCCCATCGCGTCCGCCGCCACGGCGGTCAGGTCGGCGCCGTGCGAGCGCGCCTGCCCCCGGTCGACCTCCTGGAGGGCGAGCACGTCGACGTCGAGGCGCCGCACCGCGTCCGCGAACCGGTCGAGGTCGACCCGCCCGTCGACGGTGGAGCGCCCGTGCAGGATGTTGAAGGTGGCCAGCCGCACGCCGCGATTGTGACCCGGCGTCCGCGTCGCCGCGCGGCAGGGCCCCGCGGGCCGGGCCGAGCGGGCCCCCGCGCCCGTGCCGCGCCGCTCGCCCTGCGAACCGGGCGCCGGGCGTGTAGACACCGTGCATGCCTACCGAGACGACGCCGACCGGCGGTGCCGCTCCCCTCGTCGGCGCGGCCCCGCCGCCGCTGCCCGCGCCCACCGGGGCGGAGACCCCCGGCGACCGCGCCGCGCTGCAGGACGGCCTGCGGCGCACCGCCGTCGCCCTGCTCGACGCGGAGATCCCGTTCGCGCTGGTGGGCGGGTACGCGGCGTGGGCGCGCGGCGCACCGGAGCCGAGCCACGACGCCGACTTCGCGATCGCCGAGGAGGACGTCGACCGCGCCAAGAACGCGCTGGCGTCCGCGGGCCTCGACGTGCAGCAGCCGGCCGAGAACTGGCTGTTCAAGGCGTACCACCACGGCCAGCTCGTCGACGTGCTGTTCCGCATGGTCGGCGAGCCGGTGACGCACGCGCAGCTCGCGCGCGCCGAGGAGCTCGAGGTGCTGGCGGTGCGCATGCCCGTGCTGCCCGCCACCGACATCATCTCGGCGAAGATGCGCGTGCTCGGCGAGCACTACTGCGACTTCACGTGGCTGCTGCCGATGGCACGGGCGCTGCGTGAGCAGATCGACTGGGACCAGGTGCGCGACGAGACCGCGGACCACCCGTACGCGCGGGCGTTCCTCTACCTCGTCGACGAGCTCGGGCTGACCGGGCACGGCGCCGGTCGGCTCCCGGCGACGCCGGGACGCGGCGGGCCGGGCGGCGAGGAGTAGCCACCGGGGCGTCCCCGCGCCCATGCTGGGCGGGTGGACGTCGACGGCGTGCGTCGCCTGGCCCTCGCCCTGCCCGGGGTCACCGAGCGGTCGAGCTGGGGGCGGCCCGCCTGGTTCCACCGCGCCCTGGTCGGGCGGATGTGGGACGACGACCGGCTGACCGTGCGCGTCGAGGACGACGGCGAGCGCCGCGCGCTCGTCGTGCAGGACCCGCGGCTGTTCACGACGACCGACCACCACGCCGGCACGAACCTCGTGCTCGTCGACCTGCGCGTCGCCGACGAGGACCTCGTCGCCGCGCTGCTCGCCGAGTCGTGGTGGTGGGCGGCGCCGCCGGTGCTCCGGCGACGGCACCCCGGGCTCGGACCGCCGGACCCGGCCGCGGGCACGGGCTGACGGCTGCCGCGCGCCCCGTCGTCACGCGTCGACCGGGACCGTGTCGTCGGTGGCGTCGCGGATGCGCAGGGCCTCGACGAGGTCCCGGTACAGCGCGTCGGCGGCCAGCAGCTCCGCGTGCGTGCCGCGCGCCCGGACGCGCCCCTCCTCGAGCACGACGATCGTGTCGGCGTCGACCACGGTCGACAGGCGGTGCGCGACCGTGAGCACGGCCCCGGTCGTCGCCATGGCGCGGATGACGTCGTGCACCGCCGCCTCGGTGAGGCCGTCGACCTGCGCGGTCGCCTCGTCGAGGAGCAGCACGTCCGGCCGGCACAGCAGGGCGCGGGCGAGCGCGATGCGCTGGCGCTGCCCGCCGGACACCGACGTCTCCGACAGGCGGGTGCCCAGCCCGTCGGGCAGGTCGTCGAACGCGCCGTCGAGCCGCACGGCGGCGAGCGCGGCCGCCAGCTCGTCCTCGGTGGCGTCGGGGTTGCTGAACAGCAGGTTCTCGCGGATGGTGCCGGGGACGACGGGCGTCTCCTGCTCGACGTACGCGAAGCGCGCGCGCACGTCCGCGTGGCTCCACGTCCCGTACGGGCGCCCGTCGAGCCGGATCTCGCCCGCCTGCGGCTCGAGGAACCGCAGCAGGAGCGAGAACACGGTCGTCTTGCCGGCTCCCGACGGGCCGACGAGCGCGGTGTGGCCGTGCCGCGGCACGACGAGCGAGAGGTCGCGGACGGCCGGCTCGCGGTCCGGGCCGTAGGCCGCGGTGACGCCGCGCAGCTCGAGCACGGGGACGTCGTCGTGGCCGGGCCCGCCGTCGCGACGCACCCCGCCGTCGCGGTCCGCCCGCGCGGTCGGCGCCGCGCCGTGCACCGGGCCGTCCGGCTCGACGTCCATCGCCTGGACCTCGCTGATCCGCGCCGCGGCCGCGACCCCGGACTGCAGCTGCGTGAGGCTCTGCGTCAGCTCGGTGATGGGGCTGACGATGTTGAACGCGTAGAGCAGGAAGGCGACCAGGCTCGACACCGGCAGCTCGCCCTGCGCGACGCGCCACGCCCCGAGCCCGAGGATGACGATGATCGCGAGCTGGATGCCGCCCCACGCCACCGTCCACGCGAGCGCGGTCGTGCGCACGGCCCGCACCGAGTGGTCCCGGGCCTCGCGCGCCGCGCCGAGGATCGCCGCCGCCTGCCGCGCCTCGGCCCGGCTCGACTTGACGGTCCGCATCGCCCGCAGGGAGCCGTCGAGCGTCCCGCCCAGGCGGCCCAGCGCCTCCTGGGACGCCTTCTCCGCCACGCCGATGCCGGGCAGCAGCGCGCCCATGACCGCGCCGACCACGACGATCGCGGCCATGGTCGTGCCCAGCAGGACGAGGTCGAGCACGCCCATGAGCACGAGCGTGCCGACGAGCGCCACGGTCCCGTTCACGAGGCTGACGAGGCTGGAGGACGCGGCCTCGCGCAGCAGCACCGTGTCCGAGGTGACGCGCGTGACGAGCTCGCCGCTCGGGCGGCCGGTGATCGCGGCGACGGTCGCGCGCAGGTAGCGGCGCACCAGCGACTCCCGCGCGTCGAGCACGATCCGCTCGGCGAGGGTGCCCATGACGATCCACTGGACGTAGCCGACGGCCGAGCCGACGACGAACAGCGTGAGCAGCACGGCGACCGGCTGCGCGAGCGAGCTGTCGCCGCCGAGGGTGTCGAGCACCCACTTGGTCACCATGGGCGTCGCCAGCGCGAGCGCGGTGCTGAACAGCCCGAGCAGGAGGCCGAGGCCGAGCGTGCGGCGGTGGGGGCGGACCAGGTCGAGCAGGATGCGCAGGCGGTCGCCGCGCGGGAGGAGGGAGCCGGCCTCGTCGGCGTCGGCGGTGGTGCCGGCGGGCTCGGGCGTGGTGGTCGTCGGGGTGGCGGTGCGGGACGAGGAGGCGGGCGCGTCGCTCATCCCCCGAGTGGAGCACCGTTGTTCCACTTCGGTCAACCGAGATGCCACGGCGAGGAGTCGTTGTACCGTTCGCTCATGGCGAACACCACCCGCGAGCAGCGCGCGGTCCGCGCCGCCGCCCTGGCCGAGAGCGGTGCGCGCGCCCGCACCCGCCAGGCCATCGTCGACGCCGCCGTGCGCGCGCTCGCCGCCGACCCCGCCGCGTCGCTGGCCACCGTCGCCGACCTCGCCGACGTCGGCCGCACCACCCTGCACCGCTACTTCCCCGAGCGCGCGGACCTGGTCGACGCCGTCGCCCGGCACGCGGTCACGGCCATCGCCGCCGCGCACGCCCGCGCACGCCTCGACGAGGGCACCGCGCTCGAGGCCCTGCTCCGTGTGGCGCAGGAGTACCTCGAGCTCGGCGACCTGCTGACCATCCTCTTCACCGGCCTGGTGCCGGAGGACGCCTGGGCGGACGACGTCAGCAACGCCGACGCGCTCGTCGCCGTGTGCGCGCGCGGACGCGCCGACGGCTCGCTCGACCCGCGCATGCCCGACGACTGGTCGCAGGGGGTGCTGTGGTCGGCGCTCTACCTCGCCTGGTCCACCGTCCGGGCCGGCGACGCCGACCGGCACGCCGTCGTGACGAACCTGCTCCTCACGCTGCGCAAGGCGCTCGGCACGACGCTCGGCTGACCGGCCCGCCGCACCCGGACCGGCGCGGCCCGGGAACCGGTCCGGGCGGGCGGCGCGTCGGACGCCTGTCTGGCGTCGGGGGATGACGGCCGACGACGCCCAGACCCTGGACTGCCTGCGCCGCTTCCTCGACGAGGTGCACCTCGCGCGCCCGGACGACCTCCCCGAGGTCGCGGCCCACGCCGCCGCGGACCTGGGCTGGACGCTGCGCCTGTACGTCGTCGACCACGAGCAGTCGTGCCTCGTCCCCCTGCCCGCCCCGTCCGTGCCCGACGCCGAGCCCGTGGCCATCGACGGCACGCTCGCGGGCCGCGCGTTCCGCCGCGTCCAGCAGGTGCCGGTGCCCGGCGGGGAGCTGTCGGTGTGGGTGCCCCTCCTCGACGGCGTCCACCGCCTCGGCGTGCTGCAGTACGGCCTCCCGAAGGGCACCGACCTCGAGGACGCCGTGGTGCAGGACCGCCTGCGGCTGCTCAGCCACCTCGTCGGCCACCTCGTCGTCGGGAAGTCGGGGTACGGGGACGCGTTCGACCTCGCCGCGCGCCGCCGGCACCGCACGGTCCCGACCGAGCTGCTGCACGGCCTGCTGCCGCCGCTCACGTTCGGCTGCCCGGGCCTGCTCGTCTCGGGCATCCTCGAGCCTTGCTACGACGTCGCCGCGGACGCGTTCGACTACAGCGTCGTCGACGGCGTGGCGCACCTCGCCGTCGTCGACGCGATGGGGCACGACCTGCACGGCACGCTCGTCGCCGCGGTGGCGCTCTCCGCGTACCGCAACGGCCGGCGGGAGGGCCTCCCGCTGTCGGCGGTCCTGCAGCGCATCGACGACGTGATCGCCGACGAGTGGGAGCAACGGGCGTTCGCGACGGGTGTCCTCGCCGAGCTCGACCTGACGAGCGGCCGGCTGCGCTACGTCAACGCGGGCCACCCCGCGCCGCTGCTGATGCGGCGCGGCAAGGTGGTCAAGCAGCTCACGGGCGGGCGCCGGATCGTGCTCGGCCTGGGCGACGGCCGGATCGACGTCGCCGAGGAGTGGCTCGAGCCCGACGACTGGGCCGTCTTCTACACCGACGGCATCACCGAGGCGCGCGACGCCACGGGCGCGTTCTACGGCCTCGAGCGCCTCACCGACCAGCTCGAGCGGTCCGCCGCCGCCGGCGAGCCGGCGCCCGAGACGCTGCGCCAGGTCGTGCACGCGGTGATGCGCCACCAGGGCGACCGCCTCCAGGACGACGCCACCCTGCTCGTGGCGCAGTGGGCGTCGGGCCGCGAGCGGGAGATGACCGTGGGCCAGGCACCTCCGTCGTGCCCGACGCGCGCCGCCGCGCCCGCGTGGTGAGGATGGAGGGCATGACGGACTCCACGCACCCGCAGACACCGACACTCACCCTGCCCGGCGGCGCCATCCCTCTCCTCGGCTTCGGCACCTGGCAGGCCGAGGGCGACGAGGCCGAGCTCGCCGTGAGCACCGCGCTGCAGCTCGGCTACCGGCACATCGACACCGCGACCGGGTACGGCAACGAGGCGCAGGTCGGCCGTGCGCTCGCCACGCGCGGCATCGACCGCGACGACGTCTTCGTGACGACCAAGCTGCCGCCGGACCACGCCGGCCGCGAGCGGCAGACGCTCACGGAGTCGCTGGCCGCGCTCGGCACCGACCACCTCGACCTGTGGCTCGTCCACTGGCCGCCGAACAAGCAGGCGAGCCCCGAGGTCTGGCAGGAGCTCGTCAAGGCACGCGACGAGGGCCTCGTCCGCTCCATCGGCGTCTCGAACTACTCGATCGCGCAGATCGACGAGCTCATCGCGGCCACCGGCGAGGCGCCGGCCGTGAACCAGATCCCGTACTCGCCGGTCGACCACGACGCGGACCTGCTCGCGGCGCACCGCGAGCGTGGCGTCGTCGTCGAGGGCTACAGCCCGCTCAAGCGGACCGACCTCGACGCGGAGCCGATCGCTGCCGCGGCCCGGGCGCACGGCGTCACGCCGGCCCAGGTGGTGCTGCGCTGGCACGTGCAGCACGACGTCGTCGTGATCCCGAAGTCCGTCCGGCGCGAGCGCATCGAGGAGAACCTCGGGACGCTCGGGTTCGAGCTCACGGCCGACGAGGTGGCGGCGATCGACGCGCTGGGCACGCAGGGCTGACCCCTCGCCCGCACGCAGCAGACCCCGCGAGCCCCGGCTCGCGGGGTCTGCGCGCGTCCGGACGCCGAGCCGTCGGGAGAAGACATCGGAAGAGCTCGCGCAGCGGGCACGGGTGGTCGCGCTCTCACTGCGCACGTGCTCGCCGCGACCGTCTCCGGCCGGCGAGCACGCCGGGTGCGGTTTACCGAGAACCGCTCCCGTGTGATGCGTCGGGCGCCACGCCGTTGTGCCACCGACGGACAGGTCTACCGGACCGACGGACGTGACGTCAACCACGTCCCGCGCGCAGACGCGCAGCGCCGGGCGGCACAGCCGGCACGGGGGCGGGCACGCGGTACGGGGCGCCCGCCGGGTGCGGGCACGCCACGGCCCGGGCCCCCGCGGGGACCCGGGCCGGGACGCGGTGCTCACGGGAGCCGGCGCACCCCAGCGCGCCGGCGCCCGTGGGTCAGCGCCAGCCGCCGGAGACGGCCGTGATGAGCTCGCCGTTCGAGGTATCGCCGGACAGCTCCCAGAAGAAGGCGCCGCCGAGGCCCTTGTTGCGGGCCCACGTCATCTTCCCGCCGATGGTCTGCGGGGTGTCGTACGACCACCACTGGGTGCCGCAGTGCGCGTACGCGGTGCCGCCGACCGTGCCGGTGGCCGGGCAGCGCTGCTTGAGGACCTTGTAGTCCTCGATGCCCTGCTCGTACGTGCCCGGCGCGGCGCCGGAGGCCGCACCGCCCGGTGCGGACTGCGTGACGCCGTTCCAGCCGCGACCGTAGAACCCGATGCCCAGCAGGATCTTGCGCGCCGGGACGCCCTTGGCGATGAGCTTGTTCACCGCCGCCTCGGAGTTGAAGCCCTCCTGCGGGATGCCGGGGTAGGCCGTCAGCGGCGAGTGCGGGGCGGTGGGGCCCGACGGGGCGAACGCGCCGAAGTAGTCGTACGTCATCGGCATGATCCAGTCGAGCTTCTGCGCCGCCGTGGCGTAGTCGGCGGCGTCGATCTTGCCGCCGTTGCTGCCGTCGGCCGTGATGGCCGCCGTCACCAGGTTGTTCTGGCCGAACCGGTTGCGCAGCGCCGTGACGACCTTGTCGAAGGCCTGCGGGCCGCTGGAGTCGCACGTCAGGCCGCACGCGTTGGGGTACTCCCAGTCGACGTCGATGCCGTCGAACACGTCGGCCCAGCGCGGGTCCTCCACGAGGTTGTAGCAGGACTCCGCGAACGCCTGCGGGTTCTGCGCCGCCTGCGTGAAGCCGCCCGACCAGGTCCAGCCGCCGAACGACCAGATGACCTTGAGGTGCGGGTGCTTCTTCTTGAGCTCGCGCAGCTGGTTGAAGCTGCCGCGCAGCGGCTGGTCCCACGTGTCGGCGACGCCGTCGACCGACTGCTCGGCGGTGTACGCCTTCTCGTAGTCGGCGTAGGAGTCACCGATCGAGCAGCGGCCGCCGGTGGTGTTGCCGAACGCGTAGAGGATGTGCGTCAGCTTCGAGGCGGACCCCGAGGTGTCGATGTCCTTGACGTGGTAGTTGCGCCCGTAGACGCCCCACTCGGCGAAGTAGCCGACGACCTTGGCGCCCGCAGGCGGCGGCGTCGTGGGCGTCGGGGTCGGCGTGGGCGACTGCGTCGGCGTCGCCGTGGGCTTCGGCGTGGTGGTGGGCGTGGCGGTCGGCGACGAGGTCGGCGTCCCGCCCGTGCACGCGGCGCCGTTGACGGTGCAGGTGGTGGGACGGACGAACGGGCCGGAGGCGACGTAGCCCCAGGTCTGCGAGGCGCCGGGGGCGAGCGGACCCGCCCAGCCCTTCTTGGCGGCGCGGTAGGCGGACGTGCCGTTGCGGGTGAGGTCGGCGTCCCAGGCGCTGCTCACGCTGGCGCCGTTGGGGAGGGCGAAGTCGACGGCCCACGAGGGGACGCTCGCGGTGGTGCCGTTGGTGACGGTGACGGCCACCTGGTGGCCGGTCCCCCAGTCCCCCTGGGAGGTGAAGGTGACGGTGACCGCGCCGGCGGCGCTCGCCCCGGGCGCGGCGACGAGCCCGGTGACGAGCACGCCGAGGGCCGTCAGCGCGGCGGCGAGGGCACGCCGTCGTGACGACCCCGGGCGGGGGTGGTGCGCACTGCTCCTGACCATCTCGACTCCCGTCGATTTGTAAGGATGGCGAACAAATAGGACGTGAACGAACGTAGCCCGGGGGAAAAACGCGGTCAATCGTCCTATGACCACCGATATCGATATCGACGGCATCCGGGTGGTGTTCACGGCAGTACGACGCCGCAGGTCAGGCGCATCTCCATCACTCGATCGGGTGGAAGCCGGTGTCGACGCCGCGCGGACGATCGCGCGCGGCGGCGAACCAAGTCATCGGCCGGGATAACAGAAATCTGGGGCGCATCTGCGGCGCGTGGGGCCGGGCGCGCGGGGCGCCGGAGGGCGCGGGCCGGCCGCGCGGGAGGCGCGGCCCGTCGGGACCGCCCGCTCAGAGGACGACGACCGTCATCCCCGCGTGCGCGCCCGGCCGCCCCAGCTCGGCCAGCGCCGCCGCGGCGCCGTCGAGGCCGACGGTCCGGCCGACCAGCCGGCCCGGGTCGAGGCGGCCCTCCGCGATGGCCGCGAGCATCGCGGGGTACTCGTGCGCGGCCATGCCGTGGCTGCCGTGGACCTCCAGCTCGTGCGCGACGACGCGGTCCATCGGCAACGCCGTCGCGGCGTCGCCGCCGAGCAGGAGACCGACCTGGACGTGCCGGCCGCGGCGCCGCAGCGCGAGCACGCCGGCCTGCGCGGTCGCCGGGCTGCCGAGCGCGTCGACGGACACGTGCGCACCGCCGTCCGTGGTCGCCCTGACCTGCGCGGACACGTCGTCCGGGGTGCCCGCGCCCGGGTCGAGGACCACGTGCGCACCGGCCGCCAGCGCCGCCTCGCGCGCCGCCGCCGACGGGTCGACGGCGACCACGTGCGCGCCCAGCGACACGGCGACCATCACGGCGGACAGGCCGACGCCGCCGCAGCCCAGCACGACCACCTCGTCGCCCGCCCGCACGCGGCCGTGCACCGTCAGCGCCCGGTACGCCGTCGCGAACCGGCAACCGAGCGAGGCCGCCTCGACCGGCGTCATGCCCTCCGGCACCCGGACGAGGTTCGTGTCGGCGTGGTCGAGCGCGACGAGCTCCGCGAACGACCCCCAGTGCGTGAAGCCGGGCTGCGTCTGGTGCGGGCACACCTGCTGCTCCCCCGCCCGGCACGTCGCGCACGTGCCGCACGCGCACACGAACGGCACGGTGACGACGTCGCCGGGCGTCCAGTCGCGCACCCGCGGACCCACCGAGACGACCGTGCCGGCGAGCTCGTGCCCGGGCACGTGCGGCAGCCGCACGCCGTCGTCGTGCCCCTGCCACGCGTGCCAGTCGCTGCGGCACACGCCCGTGGCGGCGACCCGCACGACGACGCCGTCGTCCGGGCACGCCGGGTCGGGCACCTCCCGCACCACGGGGACGGCTCCGAACTCCTCGACCACGAGCGCACGCACCCGCCGATCCTCCCCCACCGGCCACCGCCCGCGCCCACCCGCCCGCCCGCACCCACCCGCCGAGGTCGCCGGTCCCGCCCCGAGGTCGCCGGTCCCGCCCCGAGGTCGCCGGTCCGGACCGGCGACCTCACCACCGAGGAGGCGACCTCGGCGGGGCGGGCGGGATGGCGGGTGGGTGGGTGGGTGGGTCGCGTCGGGGGCCGGTCGGCGGGTGGGGCGGGTCGGGTCGGGGGGCGCGCGCGGTGGCGTCAGCAGCGGGTGGCGGGGCGGGTCCGTGCGGCGTGGGCGCGCAGGGACAGGACGATGAGGAGCGGCCAGAGGGCCTGCGCACCGGCGACGGCCCGCTCGGAGACGCCCGTCCACGCGCCGCCGGCCGGGCCCGCGCCCTGCAGCTCGAGCACGAACCACGCCAGCAGGGCGAGGAGCACGCCGCACGCCGACAGCGCCACCGCCGGCCGCGCGACGGTCGGCACCGGGACGGCACGCCGTGGGGCAGCCGTGCCCGTGGCCGACGCACGTGCGCCCACGGCGGGTGTGGTCGCGGACGGACGGACGTCCGTACCGCCGGTCCAGGTGCCGCGACGCCACGCCGCCGCCGGCCACAGCGCCAGCGCGCCGAACGCCACGGCGGCCGCCACCCCGTGGGCCTGCGGTGCCCGGTCCACGGGCAGCGCCGCGACGGCGACCGTCGCCACGCCGCCGAGCGCGTGCAGCAGCCGCCCGGCCCGGGGCAGCGCGCGGGTGCCCAGGGCCGTGACGACGTGCGCGGCGCCGGTGAGCGCGAGCCCCGCCGTCATCACCGCCGGCGCGGTCGCCGTCGTGGCCGCGAGTGCGCTGATCGTCTCGGCGACCGGGTCGAACGCGGGCTGCAGCGCGGCCGCGACGCTCCAGCCGCCGATCATCGCGACCGGGGCGAGCACGGCCGGCACCACCGCCCACGGGGGCACCGCCCCGTCGTCGTCCGCGCCCACGCCACCCCGTCCCGTGCCGGTCACGCCGCCCGCGGCGCCGGTCCGCGCGCCGGGCGCGGCCCGTCGACGCCCATCCCACCAGCGCCCGCCCGCGCGCGCAGGGCGTGCCCCGCGTGGTGCACCCGTCCGGGTGACCCGATGAGTCCGGCGTCCCGGGCCGGTCGGGCACCGCGGACGACGCGCACCGCGTCGCCGCGACGACGGGAGCCCCGATGTCCTTCCAGGCCTACCTCGACACCATCGAGGACCGCACCGGCATGACACCGCGCGCGCTGCTCGCGGTCGCGCACGAGAAGGGCCTGGACGCGCCCGGCACCACGGCGGGGCAGGTGGTGACGTGGTTCGCCGAGGACTACGGGCTCGGGCGGGGGCACGCGATGGCCTTCTGGCACGTGCTGACGAAGGGGCCGACGATCTCCGGCACGCACGTCGGCACGTCCGGCTCGCACGCGGACGCGTCCGACACCCTGTGGCTCGACGGGCGGGCGACGCGGCCCGCGTAGGGCCCGTCAGGCGTCGGGGACCGGCGGGCCGTGCAGGTGGGCGCGCTCGCCGTCGCGGTCGAAGATGCTCAGCAGCTCGACGGGCCCGTCGTGCGGCTCGATCGCGTGCGGGACCATCGTCGAGAACTCCGCGGCCTGGCCCGGGCCGACGAGGATCGTCCGCTCCCCGAGCCGCAGCCGCACCGTGCCGCTCAGCACCGTGAACCACTCGCGCCCCGGGTGGACGCCCGGCCCGTGCGCGGCCCGCTCCGGCGTGATGCGCATCTTGGCGACGACGACGCCGGGGATCGCGCCGGGCCGCGTGAGCAGCCACGTCGTCATGCCCTCGACGTGCTCCGGGTCGGGCCGGATGACGACGTCCTCGTCCTCGACGGGCTCGACGAGCTGGTCGAGCGTCGTGCCGAGCGCCCGCGCCAGCGGGACGAGCTGGTCGAGGGCGATGCGCCGGTGACCGGTCTCGATCCGGCTGAGCGTCGACGGGCTCACGAAGCACCGGGCGGCGAGGGCGTCGAGCGACCAGCCCCGCGCGAGCCGGAGGCCGCGGACGCGCTGCCGGACGACTGCGTCGAGGTCCACTTCTTGCGTCATGCGCAAGATTGTATGTCTGAGACGCATCAGATGCCTACCGTGGGTGCATGACGTCCTCGACCGGCACCTCGCCTCACCGCCAGCACCCTGACGCCGACCACCGCCACCACCACCAGCACGACGAGCACGACGACGAGCTGGCCGGGCTCCTCGACCTCGACGCCGAGGTGCTCGGCGCCTGGCTCACCACCGTCACCGGCCTCGTGGCGGACCTCCGCCCCGACGCGGGCACGGTCGTCGACCTCGGCGCCGGCACGGGCACCGGCACGCTCGCCCTCGCGCACCGCCTCCCGCACGCGACCGTCGTCGCCGTCGACCGCTCCCCCGCGATGCTGGACCGCCTGCGCGCGGCGGCCGACCGGGCGGGCGTGGGCGGCCGCGTCCGGACGCTCGAGGCGGACCTCGACGGGCCGTGGCCGGCGACCGGCGCCGCCGACGTCGTCTGGGCCGCGTCGTCGCTGCACCACCTCGCCGACCCCGACCGGGTGCTCCGCGACGCGCACGACGCGCTGCGCCCCGGTGGGCTCGCCGTGGTCGTCGAGCTCGACCGGATGCCCCGCGTGGCGCCCGACGACCTGCCCGACGCCCCCGGTCTGGGCTCCCGCCTCGCGGAGGCCTCGTCGACGTGGAACCGTCATCCCGACTGGGGGCCGCACCTCGAGCGCGCGGGGTTGGTCCTGGACGGCGTGCACCGCCTGGCCACCGAGGCCGTCGACGGACGGTACGCCCGCACGTGGCTGGACCGGGTGCGCACGCGGGCGCACGACCTGCTCGCCCCGGCCGACGTCGCGGCGCTCGACCGGCTGCTGACGCAGCACCCGGCGGCGCTCGACGCGTCGCCGGTGCGCGCGGACCGGACCGTCTGGGTGGCGCACCGCCCGGCGGCGGGCACCGACGTGGACGGCGCGACCACGCGCACCGCCCCCGCGGACGTCCCCGCGACCCCCCACCCGACGCACGACGGAGGTGCACGATGACCGAGCGGTACGACGTGGTGGTGGTGGGCGGCGGGGCCGCCGGCCTGGCCGCCGCCGTGACCCTGGGCCGGTCCCTGCGGTCCGTGCTCGTGGTCGACGCGGGCGAGCCCCGCAACGCGCCGGCCGCCGGCGCGCACAACCTGCTGGGCCGCGAGGGCGTCCCGCCGCACGAGCTGCTCGCCGCGGGTCGCCGCGAGGCCGGGTCGTACGGCGCGGTCGTCCGCCGCGACCGGGCCGCGGGCGCCCGCCGGGACGGCGACGACCTCGTCGTCACGCTCGCCGAGGGCGGTGACGTGCGGGCGCGGGTCCTGCTGCTGGCGACCGGGCTCACGGACGTCCTCCCCGACGTGCCGGGCGTCCGCGAGCGCTGGGGCGCCGACGTGCTGCACTGCCCGTACTGCCACGGGTGGGAGGTCCGCGGGCGGCGGATCGGCGTGCTCGCGACCAGCGAGAACGCGGTGCACCAGACCCTGCTGCTGCGCCAGCTCAGCGACGACGTCACGCTCTTCCTGCACACCGGGCCGGAGCCGGACGAGGCGGCGCACGAGCAGCTCGCGGCGCTCGGGGTGCGGGTGGTCCGCGGCACCGTGGCACGGCTCGACCACGACGACGCGGCGCTGCGGGCCGTGGTGCTCACCGACGGCACGCGCGTGGACGTCGACGCGCTGGCGGTCGCGCCGCGGTTCGTCGCGAACGCCGACCTGTACGAGCAGCTCGGGGGCACCGTGAGCGAGCACCCGTTCGGGACGTACGTCGCGTCGACACCCGGCGGGCGCACCGACCTGCCCGGCGTGTGGGTGGCCGGGAACACCACGGACCTGGCGGCCATGGTGGGCGCCTCGGCGGCGGCGGGCGTGCTCGCCGGCGCGGGCATCAACGCCGACCTGGTGCACGCGGACGCCGAGGCCGCGGTCCGCGCGCACCGCTCCCTGGCGAGCGCCGGCGACCGGGCCTGACGCCCGGCCGGCGCCCGCCGACCCGCTCGGCATGCCCGGCGCCCCCGTCCGACCTAGCGTGGGTGGCGTCGGGCACGGCCGCCGGACGGCCGCTCCCGGCGTCCACGCACCATCGCGAGGATCGAGGAGGAGCGCACATGACCGACGGCGAGACGGGTGCCGTGACCGGCACGAAGGACAAGGACTACAACGTCATCTGGTTCACCGAGCAGTGCCTCAGCAACGTCCTGCGGCTCGAGACGTACGTGCAGGACGCCGAGCGCGACGGCGACACGGAGCTCGCCGAGTTCTTCCGCCGCGCGCAGGCCGAGAGCCGCAAGGGCGCCGAGCAGGGCAAGGCGCTGCTCAAGGAGCGGTTCGGCCGCTGAGGCCCCGCGCCCACGAGACCCGACGGAAGGGGACGACATGGCGGACAGCCCCGTCGACGACGAGCTCTGGCAGGACTTCCACGACGTGGTGAACATGACGTCGCGCGAGCTGCAGGAGTGGCTCGCGACCGAGGCCGCGGGCACCGCGACCGAGGCGGAGCCCGACCAGGCCGGCGACGAGCGCTCGCGCACGGTGCTCGGCATCCTCGGCAAGCGCCGCACCGACCTGACGCCGGACGACGTCGAGGTCATGCGCACGGTGGTCGCCGAGATCCGCGCGGAGCGCGGCGACGAGCCGGAGCCGGAGGCCGGCGACGCGCAGTGGCGGCACCGGCTGATGTCGCTCGGGCACGACCCGCTGAAGCCGACGGCCTGACGGCGGCCGCCCGACCGGACGCCGGACGCGGGCCGGGACGCGCACGGCGTCCCGGCCCGCGCGCGTCCGTCGGGGCGCCGTCGGTCGGGAGCGCCGTGCGTCAGGAGCGCGGCCCCCCGCAGACGACGCCGACGCACTGCGGCTCGTTGCCGTTGCGCCGCGCCGTGTTGCCGCCGAGGTCCACGGCGTCGGGCGCGTGGATGCCCCAGCGGCTGTTGCCGACGGCCTCGTTGTCGCCGAGCTCGACGGCCCCCTCGGGCACGAGCACGCCGTCACCGCCGTCCCGGAAGCGGTTGCCGACCACCGTCACGGTGACCTGCGCCGGGTCCCACGGGGCGGGCGCGGTGAACGCGACGTCGTTGCCCCGGAACGTGTTGTCGACGACCTGCGCCGACGTCCCACCCGCGTCGACGCCCACGGTGCTGTCGACGACCCGGTTCCGCTCGAACGTCGTCAGCCCGTACGGCCCGTGGTTGACGACGACGGTGCCGTTGCGGCGCAGCGTGCTGTCGACGACCTCGACCCACGTCATGAACGCCGCGTCCACGACCGTGCCGTTGTCCTCGACGGTGCTGCGCCGGATGTCGCACCCGGACTCGTAGCACGACATCACGGTGCCGTTGCCGCGCACCCGGGAGTCCTCGAGCAGCGCGTACCCCGAGTCGAGCCCGACTACCCGGTCGTTGCCCTCGAACGTGCTGCGGGACGCCGTCAGGGCTCCCACGAGCGCCGAGAAGCCGGTCCCGTTGTCGACGAAGGCGGACCGCGACACCGCGTACGTCTTGGTCGGCCCCGCGATGCGGGACGTGCCGTCGATGCCCTCGCCGTTGCCCTCGAACCTGACCCGCTCGACGGTCACCGTCCCGTCGTGGTCCTCCTCCCACCCGGTCGGCGGCGACGCGACACCCGTGCCCCACCCGGCGACGGTGCCGCGCCGGATCGTCACGTCGCCGGCGGCCGGCACGAGGACGCCGGTCCCGGTGCCGTCGCCGCGCAGCGCGTGCCCGCCCAGGTCGAGCGTCACCCCGGCCGCGAGCGTGAGCCCGGTGCCGCCGGGGCAGGTCAGGTCGGCGGTCAGCCGGGCGTCGGACACCAGGACGGCGCCGCAGGCGGGGACGGGCGGCGGCGCGGCGTGGGCGGGCGGTGCGAGGACGGCGGTCGCGGCGACGAGCGCGACGGCGGGCACGACGGACGAGACGCGCATGAGGATCCCCCGGATCGGTGACGCACCGGACGTCGGCGACCGGCGCTCCGCGGCCAGTGTCGCGAGCCGGGGGTGCCCGGTTCGACCGGTCCTGCCCTTTTCGCCCGGGTGATCCGGTGGGCCCGCGGTGCGGCGGTGGCGCCGGTCAGGCGGGCGGCGGCTCGATCGTGCGGCGCAGGAAGACGCTGTGCGGGTCCTCGACGTACGCGCCGAACGGCGGGCACACGACGAACCCGGCGCGCTCGTACAGGCGCCGGGCCGCCGCGAAGTAGTCCTGCGTGCCGGTCTCGAGGTGCACGGTGCGGTGGCCGCGGGCGCGCGCCTCGGCCAGCACGTGCGCGAGCAGGGCGCCACCCACGCCGCGGCCGCGCGCGGCGGTGGCGGTGCGCATCGACTTCAGCTCGCCGCCGCCCTCCCCGAGCTCGGCCAGGGCGACGCAGCCCAGCAGCGCACCGTCGTCGTCCCGCGCCGTCCAGAACGTGAGGCCGGGGGCCGCGAGCGCACCGGGGTCGAGCGCGTGCACCGACTCCGGCGGGGACGTCGCGTACATGTCGGCGAGGTGCTCCTCCAGCAGCGCGAGCACGTCGGCGCGGCGGGGGTCGTCGCGGCGGATCGTCACGGCGGCGGTCGCGGTCACGGGTCGTCTCCTGGCAGGGGCGGCGGCGGGCACGACGGCCCGGTCGGGTGCCGGTGCGGTGCGGTGCGGTGCGGTGACCGGATCGTGGCACGGTCGAGGAACCGCGCGCACGGCCGCCCGCGCCGACCGCGCCTCGGTGGGCCGCCGCTCGCTCAGGCGGCGGCGTCGTCCCGGCGCCGCGCACCCCGCAGCAGCAGGGCGCCCGCGACGGCCGACCCGAGCCCGCCCATCACCATGTCGCCGATCGTGTCGGCGTACCCGACGTAGATCTCCGGGTCGACGTACGCGTTGCCGAGGTACTCCCCCACCTCCCACGCCACGCTGAGCGCGAGGCCGAGGGACGCCGTCACGGCCACCGAGGCGGCGCGCGTGGCACGCGGCGCGGGGCGGGTCGGGTCGACCACGGCACCGGTCCGCCGGGCCACGACGAGGTGCGCGACCGCGGCGACGAACCCCGTCACCACCAGGTGCATCACGACGTCGAGCCACGCGACCTGCTCGTACAGGCCGAGTGCGCCGCACCACGCCGCCGTGAGCAGCCCCAGGCCGTACGCGGCGTCCAGGCCCGGGCCGACACGGCCGACGACCGGCACGACCAGCCCGGCCAGCACGAGCGAGAAGAGCGCCGCGTCCACGGGCCCGCGCCCGGCCAGCGCGACGACGACGCACACGACGCCGACGACCCGCACCGCACCGCCGGGCCCGCGCAGCAGCGCGGCGATCACGTCCCGCGGGCCGGCCGGCGGCGGACCCTGGTCGACCGGACGTCCCACGGTCGCCTCCTCGTCCGGTGCGCCCACCGCTGCCGGGGTCGTGGTCACGTCGGCTCCTCACGCTCGCGCGCCGAGGGGGCCGACGGCGCTGGCGCGACCGTACGACGGGCCGGGGCGGCCCGCACCCGGACCGTCGACGCGACCGTGGGCGCGGGCCGGCCCGGAGCCGGCGTGCGCCGTCAGTCGACCGGCTCGAGCAGGCGCCGCGGCACGCCCACCGCGTCCGACGGCGGGGTCATCGGCGGCGCCAGGCGCGTGAGCGCGCCGATCCGCCCGACCCCGTACCGCAGCCGCCGCAGCATCGCCTCGCCCAGCGCGGTGCGCACGCCGTCGCCCCACAGGTGCGGCCAGCCGCGCGCGGCGCACGTGCCCTCCGCGGCCAGCAGCAGGAACATCGCGACGCGCCGCCGCCGGTGCGCGGGGGCGACGTAGACCTCGAGCACCTGCCCGGTCGACGGGCACCAGCGCAGCGCGCCCACCTGGTCCGCCGAGCGCAGCCCGAGCCGCGCCGCGTCGGCCTGCGTGACGACCGTGCCGGCGGCGACGTACGCGCCGAGCGCGGCCGCGCGCGCCGTGACGTGCTCGTGCGCGAACGCGACGAGCTCGGTGGTGACGGGGTCGGCGCCGCGGCGCACGCGCTCGACGAGCACGAGCCGGGGTGCCGCCGCCGCGTGCTCGCCGAGCACCTCGACGGTGAGCAGCTGGAGCGACCCGGCCCGCATCGTCACGCGTCCGATGCGCCCCGCCGCGACCGCCGCGCCGGCGGGCAGCCCGCCGACGTCGACGACCGTGCCGTCCGGGCGCTCGTCGGTCGCGACGCCGTGCACGACCACCGTGCCGGCGTCGCCCACGCCGCTCGCCGTGCCGCCGGCGGGTGCCGCGGCCTCCGCGCCGGCCGGGCGGCGCACCTGGCGCACCCACCACACCGACGACCTCGCCCTGCCGGCCGG
>NZ_JBFTEP010000015.1:0-43467 GCF_047229365.1 Cellulomonas pasadenensis
TGATCCCACCCGCCGAGCACGAAGAGAACTACTACCGTCAGAACGACGCACCGACACCCGTCGACGCGTCACTTGCGAGCCTCCACTGAAGCCGGGGCGAGACAGGGTGCTCAGGGCCCGGTGGTCTGCTCAGGGGCCCGCTGGTCGGGCACCCGTTCACCGGCCGAGTTGCCCCCGCGGCGCTCGCCTTGCCAACGCCTCACCCACGTGCCTGTGCATCAGCGACGGCGCGAGACGCCGCTGCGCCTCATGCGGCACAACACGGACCGACTCGCCGTCGATGACCTGGAGCGAGAACTGACCCGTGGCCGATTCGACGGTGCTGACGCCACAGTCCGTACGCGGCGCATCGAGCATCGTCGACCCGTCGGCGACGAACTCCTTGACGATCGCGACGACGACGCGGTGCGTCCCGACCGCGATGAAGCCGTCACGAGCGGCGACGGCACGTGGTGCGCCGCGAGTGACGTCGATGCCGCGGACCTCAGCCACGCGCGGCACGGACACGCCGGCAAGAAGGATCAGCGGCCCATCCTCGGTGCGCCACCGGAGCTCCTGGAGGACTTGCTCCTGATGCTCGTCGTTGAGTCCGACGGTGAGCTCGGCTGCCGGAAGTGCTGGGTCCGTCGTCGGCATCGCCTCGACGACCGCGTCCGCCACCTCTTGCGCGATGGCGGCCACACGCCGCTTCGTCCGGGGGTCGAGCGCCTTGCCAGGAGCCGCCGCCACCTGGCGTAGTCGTCGCTGGAGCACGGCGGTCTGCTCTGCAGCCGTGGTGCGCCAGGCATCGCTGCGCGCGGACGCCGAGTCGACGACTGCATCGGCGTATTCGTGGTCTTGAGCGCGGAGCGTGGCCGCCCGCAACAGCTCGTAGACGAACCAGCACTCCGCCGCGGCGTGCAGGTTCACCGTGTCACGTAGCAGGCTGGCCGCGTCCCGGAGCAGCACGTCCTTCTGGACGGAGGCGCCTCTGTCGCGGCCGATGCCCAACTGACGCAGCCGGGCGTCGATGGTGTGCGCGGTAGCGCGGCAGTACGCCTCGAGGGCATGCCCGTCTCCCCGTAGCTCATCGAGCATGCCCGTCGGGACGCGACCCAGCTCGACGGCGCGTGCCGATTCGCGGGCGACTCGGTCGATGCGAGTCTCCACGTCCGCGGAGCGGTACTCGCGCGCTTCCGAAAGGAGTAGGTCCACCGATCGCCCCACTTGGTCGACGGCCTTCTGGATGCGCCCCAGTTGGACCTGGATCGCCACCAGCGCCACGGCAGGCCCGAGCGTGGCCACGAGGGTCGCCATCGAAGTGGCAGCCGAGACGGGAACGAAGGCCGCGTTCGCGACGATGGTCCCGTTCGCGCCGACGACGTTGCCGAGCATCTGGCCGTGGGACATCATGAGGTGCCCGCCTTGATGCAGGAGAGCAAGCGTCTCCGGGGCGAGTTGCACCACGCCCTGCAGCCCTTGAACGCCGGCCACGATTCCTTGTGCCCCCACCAACGCCGCGCCGCCGAAATAAGTGGCAGCCGCGCCTTCGCCGCGCGTCGTCGCCACGGGGAGAGTGGCGCCGAGACGGTGCACCACGTCTCGAGCCCGCTCCACGTCTGCGGCGACAACGGCCACTCGGCCGTGCTCGTCGAGCGGGACGAGCGTGACCTCGGGCTCGACCGGTTCCAGCTGCTCGTCCACGGGGCCTCGTCGTTCTCGATCCGTCGTTTGCGCCACGGGCGTGGTCGCACCTTTGGTCTCTGTCGGCACGGGGAGCCAGGAGCGTGAGGGCTCCATGTCACGGCTCTCGCTTTCGGACCGACGGCCGGACCACGGTGGCCCAGCAGCCGTCGTAGCGGCGCTTGTCGACCGGTACACCAGACAGCGGCGCCCGCCGACGGGCTATCGGACAGCGGACTGCCGTCGCGACCGGGTCTCGGGGTCGTGTACCCGTCAGCGTGCCTCGATCGCCGCCCTATCCACCACCACCGCCAGCTGCACCCGGTTCCCGACGCCCAGCTTGTCCATCGCCCGGCTCAGGTGCGTCTTCACCGTCGCCTCCGACGCGTACACGCGCTGCGCGATCTCCGCGTTCGACAGCCCTTCGGCCACCGCCCGCGCCACCTCCAGCTCCCGCTCGGTGAGCCCGGCCAGCGCCGCAGCCGCCTCCCGCCGCGCGCCCGCGCCCGGGTCGACCGCCACCCGCGCCATCACCGTCCGCGCGGCCCGCGCCGACAGCCACCCCTCACCGGCGGCCACCGCCCGCACCGCCGCGACGATCTCGTCCGGCCCGGCATCCTTCGCGAGGAACCCGCCGGCACCGGCGTGCACCGCATCGAGGATCGCCGCCTCCGTGTCGAACGACGTCATCGCGATCACCCCCGGCGGGGACGGCAGCGCTCGCACGGACGCCGTCGCGCGGATCCCGTCCACGCGCTCCATCCGCAGGTCCATGAGCACGACGTCCGGGTGGTGCGCCTGCACGACGGCGACGACCTCGTCGCCGTCCGACGCCTCGGCGACCACCTCGATGTCGTCGGGCCGCAGGATCGTCCGCAGCAGCCGCCGCACCATGGGGTCGTCGTCGACGACCAGCACCCGGATCACGCCAGGACGGTAGCCGCTCCCGCCGACACCGGCCGCGACCCGCTCCACCACGCATGCCGCGTGGTCACGCCGTCGGCGGCGCCCACGGCAGGTGCACGCGCACGGCGAACGTCGCGCCCTCGGCCCCGGCGGCGAACGTCCCGCCCAGCGACTCCGCCCGCTCCCGCATCCCCACGAGCCCCGCGCCGGCGCCGCCCCCACGGCCGGCACCGGACCCGAGCGCGTTCCGCACTGTCACCGCCACCCCGTCCCCCGGCCGCGCCCGCACGTCGACGTCCACCCGCGCACCGGGTGCGTGCTTCATCGCGTTGGTCAGCGACTCCTGCACGACCCGGTACACCGCACGGGTCAGGGCGGGCGGCGCGTCGTCGGCCTGCTGCACGAACACCGTGGCGCCGATGTCGACGCCCGCCGACCGTGCGTCGTCGAGGAGCCGCGGCAGGTCGTCGAGGCGCGGCGCCGGTCCGGCGTACTGCTCGGCGAACGCGTCGCCGGCGGTGCGGAGCGAGGCGATGAGGGTGCGCATCTCGTCGAGGGCGCGGTGGGCGGAGATCCGCATGGAGCGGGCCGCCTCGCCGACGTCGGTGCCGGGGTCGTCCGCGGTCACCTCGAGCGCCGACGCGTGCAGGGACACGAGCGACAGCTGGTGGGCGACCGTGTCGTGCATCTCGCGGGCGATGAGCTCGCGCTCGTCCTGCCGGCTCAGCTCGGTGCGCAGCTGCGCGGCCTGCGTCCGCAGCGCCTCGGCGCGGTGGTGCTCCGCCGACGCGGTCACGAGCGCGGCCTGCGCCGACGCGCGGTAGCGGCGCGTGAGCCCGACGCCGACCGCGGCGACGAGCGCCACGGCGACGAGGATCGAGTAGCCGGTGGGGGTCAGGTACTGACGCGACCCGGTCACCTCGCTGACGGCGGAGAACAACACCTTGTCGCCGGTGCGCGCGAGGTCCCGGGCCGACGCGACGACGAGCGCAGTGACCGCCGCCGTGGTGGCGATGGCGATCTGGCGCCGGCCGGCCGTCGCGATCACCCAGGACAGCGCGATCAGCGGTCCCAGCGGGTCGAGCGGCATCACGAGCGCGGCGACGGCCGTGCCCACGCACACGGCGAGCGGCCAGCGGGCACGCCACACCATCGAGATGCCCACCGCGAACGCCCCGAGCAGCGCGAGCCCGTCCATCCCCGTGTTGCCCGTCGACGCGAACGACGCCGCGGCGGAGGCAGAGAACATCACGCTCACGACGGCACCGGTCGTCCCCAGGCGCGACGTCCACCGCCGCGGGCGCGCCGGCGCCGGGCGCTGCGGCGGGTACCGAACGGGCGTCGGGACGTACGCATCGGGCCACGCCGGTGGCGGACCGGCGGCAGGCGCCGGACCCCGCGCCGGCGACTGCCCGGCAGCAGGAGGCGGCGGCAAGGACATGCGTCGGAGCGTACGGGCGGCCACCGACGCCGACGTCCGCCGATCGGTCGGTCCCGACCGCCGAGCGCCACCCGACCGGCCAGCCACGTCGAGCCGATCGGCCGACCCGCCGGCGTGCCGCCCACCAGCACGATCGGCGCCACACCCACCGACCGAGGAGTCACGATGACCGAGCAGCACTCGACCCCCGCCCCCGCCCCCGCCGAGCAGCCGCGCCGCTCCTGGTTCGCGCGCCACAAGATCCTCACGACGATCGGCGTCGTCGTGCTCGTCGCCGTCGTCGGCGGCGCGATGGGCGGTGGCGACGACGACGCACCCACCACCGCGAGCACAGCCGTGCCCGCCGACGCGGCACCCGGCGAGGCCGATGCCCCGGCCGACCCCGCGCCTGCGGAGCCCGAGGCGCCCGCCGAGCAGCCCGCCGCCGGCGTCGGCACGCCCGTCCGGGACGGGAAGTTCGAGTTCACCGTCACGAGCGTCGAGCCCGGCGTCGCGCGGGTCGGCGACGACCTGTTCGGCGAGGACGCCCAGGGCCAGTTCCTGCTCGTCCACCTGCGCGTGACGAACATCGGCGACGAGGCGCAGATGTTCGACGGCAGCAGCCAGAAGCTCCTCGACACCGCCGGCCGCACCCACTCGGCCGACACCGCCGCGGCGATCTACGTCGGCGACTCCAACAGCTTCCTCAACCAGATCAACCCCGGGAACTCGGTCGACGGCACCGTCGTCTTCGACATCCCGGCCGACGCTGCGCCCGCGTCGCTGGAGCTGCACGACTCGGCTTTCTCCGGCGGCGTGTCGGTGGCGCTGGGGTGACGCCGGACGGGCGGTGTGGACGCTCGTCCGCGCCGCCCGCCACTACGCCCCGCAGTCGTCGCACACACCGGATGCAGGCAGCTGCATGTGGCAGCTCGGGCACGTCCGCGGCGGCGCGTCGGCGTGGGCGCCGGGCCCTCGGCGGCCGCGCGTCCCGTGGTGCGGCAACAGCTCGCGGTCGTACCCGCCGCCCGGTCGCCGCACGTCGACGAAGCCCTTGTTGATGTACGCGGCGGCGGTGATGCCCGGCGCCTCGGCGACCGCGACGTACGAGCGGGATGCCGGGATCCACACAGCGGTGAAGGTGAGGCCTGCGGCGATCTCCCGGACACGTCGCCGGTTCTCCAGCGGCACGGGGAGCGACTCCAGCGCGGGCTCGAGCGACGTGAACGTCTGCCGCCGGCCCCCGTCGAGGAGAGCCCTGCACGACGCGCACGTCGGCAGTGTCTCCAGCTGCTCGTCCGTGGCGGGTCGCAACGAGGCGAGGGCGTCGGGTCCGAGGTGCGGGCACTCGGCGGTGTGGAGCATCGTGCCGCCGTCCGCCACCTGCAGCGTGAGGGAGTCCGCGTCGCTGGTCACGCGTTCGAGTATGGGAGCCGGATCGGGGCGTGGATCGAGCATCACCCGTTCGGCGGCGCCCGGCACGTCCGCGCCGCGGCCCACGCCACCGAGCGCCTACCGCCGCCGTCGTCGCAGGCCCCGCGCTGCCCGTGCCGCCTCCGCAGCGACGCCCGCGGCGTGCGCCGCCTCCAGCGTCGCGACGAGGTCGCGCACGTCGTTCTCCCGCGCCCGCAGCGGCGACCCGTCGGCGTGGCGCGCCGGCTCGAGCATCAGGCGGTTCCCACGTGCGGTCACGATGACCAGCGCCCCAGCCGCCCGTTCGGCGATGACCTCGAACGCCTCCACCGCCGACCACCGAGCGGAGTAGACGAGCGACGGCGTCGTCCCACCGGCCCACAGCTCCACGCCTTCGGAGCTCACCGCCAGGGACAGCGGCGTCCGCCGCCGTGCGTGCACCGGTGCGCGCAGCGCCTTCTCGCCGGCGAGCGCGTCTCGGAGGCCGACGGCGCCGCGCACCTCGATGACGTCGGCCTTGCGCCGCAACGCCCGAACGGCGGCGTGCCGGTGCCGGGTGGTCCGCAGGGGCGTCGCGACGACGACGGCGCCTCCGACCACGACGACCGTCGCGAGGATCCCCGTGAGTCGCAGGACGGGCCCGCCGGCGACGATCCCGACGACCGCCGCCGCGAGCAATGCGACCGCGACGACGACGACCGCGGTTCGCCGGTACGGCCGGCCGCGATCGGCACCAGGAATCGAGGACGCAGACATCGCGACCAGTGTCCCGCGCCGGGACGAGCACGAGAGAACGGACCGGGCGCCTGCGATGAGCGACGCAGGGACGGCCGACCGGTCGGTCGCCTATCCCAAGTGGCCGCCGCCCCCTCACAGGTACCGCAACGGCACCCCCGGGTCGATCACCCTCCGGTCCCGCACCACCCCGTGCGGCACACCGTTCCGCGCTGCGGCATCCGCCCGCACCGCCTCGCACGTCGCGTCGACGCGCGCCCAGAACGCCGGGTCCACCCAGTACCCGGTGTGGCTGAGCACCGGTGGCAGCGGCTGGTCGACGACGTGCTGGTCGGTCGGCGGGTCGGGCAGCTCGTGGTCGACGCCGCCGGGCACGACGGAGTCGGCGGTGCAGATGGGCCCGCCGACGTAGTCCGTCGCGTAGTAGACGTTGGTCCACGCGACCGGCCCGATGCCCGGACGGCCCTGGGCGATCCCGTCGAGGAAGCCGTCCGTGAACAGCGCGGGGAACGCCCACCGGTACAGCTTGCCGAGCGGCGACCCGACGGTGACCAGCCCGATCGTCGGCTCGCCCGGCCGCGACGACCGCCGCCCCACGACCGCCGCCGCGAGCACGCTGCCCTGCGAGTGCGCGGTCAGCACGACGCGGCCGCCGTTGTCGTGCAGCCGCCAGATGCGGCGCGTCAGCTCCGGGACGGCGCGCTCGGCGTACGACGGCGGTGCGAACGGGTGGAACGACCGCGGGAAGAACGTGCCGACGTCGAACACCGACGCGAGCGTCTTGCGCCAGCGCTCGCGCCGCCACATGAGCAGCAGCAGGCCGACGTACGCGGGCGGCAGCAGGACCGCGAGGGTGATGCCGAGCTCGGGCAGGACGATGGGCGTGCCGCGGCGCAGCACCCACACGTGGACGAGGAACGCGGCGGCACCGAGCACGCCCGCGACCGTCACACCGACGAGCAGCCACGCGACGTCGCGCGAGTGCGCCGCGGCGTACCGCATGCGCGCGACCTTCCGCACCCACCCGTTCGGGCGTCCCGGCCGCGGCACGGCCTGCGTCTCGAACGCCGGCCCGTCGAGCGCGGAGTGCCACCACCGGTCGTCGGGGCGCACGACGGTCGCCGTCACGGGACGCCGGTGCGCGCGGTACGCGGCGCGCAGGTCGTTCTCGACGTCGGTGGTCCAGACCGACCGCACGCGCAGGTAGCGCAGCGCCATGACCAGCCCGAACAGCACCCCGGCCGCGACCAGGCCGAGCGACAGCACCGACGCGATGGTGCCGATCGCGGCGGGCAGGTGGATCGCCGTGGGCGTCGCCGTCGGGTCGTCCGGCGCGAAGCCCCACTCCGTCGGCGCGAGCGCCCGCGCCACCCAGACGATCACCGACAGCAGCACGGCGTTCGCGAGGATGAGCGAGACCGCGCTCAGCACGAACGGCGCCGCCCACGGGAACAGCTCGAGCCGTCGCACCGGGATGCCGGCCCGCGCCGCGGCGTGCTCCTTGCGCCGGCGCGTGACCCACGCGCCGATCTGCTGCCCGGCCAGCGGCACGAGCAGGCCGAGCGCGACGCCCCACGCCAGGTTGACGGCCGTCCGTGCGCCCGGTGCCATCCCCGCGGGACCTGGCTCGGCGGGCAGCGCCAGGGCGGCGGCCGCGGCGAGGACCAGACCGGCCGTCGTCCCGGCGAGCAGGGCCGCCGACGCGCGGAGCGCCGCGCGGTCACGCGCGAGCAGCCCCAGGACGGTGAGCACCGACGCCGCCGCGACGGCCACCGCGACGCCGCCCAGCGTGCCCGGGACCGTGCCCGCCCCGAGCTCCGCGACGACGCCGCCGAGGTACAGCGTCACGACCGCCAGGCACGCCGCGAGGTGCACCTGCGAGAGGAACTGGTGCCACACCCGGCCCGACCAGAAGTGCGGGTCGCGGAGCCCGCCCTCGCGTGCCGCGGCGCACGTGCCGGACGGCGTGCGGTCGGTGCTGCGGACGTCCGGTCGTGCTCCGGCGTCGCCCGGCGCGCCCGCGGAGGTGCCCGTCGGCGTGCTGCTCGCCGGGTCCACCGACGCACCGGCCGCCGCCGTCGCCGACGTACCGCCCGCCGTGCCCGTCGACGTACCGCCCGCCGACACCCCACGCGCCGCATACGCGCCGTTCGCCGTCGGCGGCTCGACGCTCTCGTACGCCCGCCGCGTGCGCCCCGCGAGCAGGAAGATCCCGACCGCGAGCAGCGTCGACACGGCCGCGCCGAGCACCACGCGCCGGCCGGGCTCGTCCGGCCCGGCCCAGCGCGTGAGGCCCGTCCACCAGCCCTCGCCGCCGCACCCGGCGATCGCGCCGCACTGGTAGGCGACGACGTCGACGAACAGCAGCACCGACATCGCCGTCGCGGCGAGCGTGAGCGACAGCGCCGACAGCCGCGCGAACCACCGGAACAGCCACATGGTCGGCTTCTGCGTGACCTCGTCCTCGCCGGCGGTGATCCACCGTCGCGCGGTCCAGCCGGCCATGTTCGAGAACATCGCCGGCACGAGGAACATCCACAGCGCCCGCACCGGGCTGTGCGACGTCATCCCGCCCCACGAGTACGCCTCGCGGTGCCGCCCGGCCGCGTCGGTCGTCCGGTAGAAGCCGGCGATGCGGTCCCCGGCGACGCGCGTCGGCGCCAGGTCGCCGAGCAGCGACTCCGGGCCGGTCCCGCCGACGCCGTGCACGCGGATCTCCGTGAGGCCGTCGAGCGGCGTGCCGTCCGGCACGAGCCCCGCGGACCGGTGACGACCTGCCATGGCTCCCCCTCGGGGCAGGGCCGCACCGTCGCGGCCGCTCGGTGGGTAGGACGCGGACGATGGCCGCCAGATACGTCACCCGGGCGGCGCGCTCGACGGGGACCCGTCCCGGCGCCGGCGCCGACGGTCGCCACGCGGGCCGCGCGGGCGGCCTCCGTCACGCAGACGAGGCCACGCGCATGCCCTCCAGGCGCCCGACCAGCCGCCGCACCTCCGTGCCGGACGCGGTGCGGATCGACCCCGTCGACGTCCGCGCGGGCAGCAGCACCAGCTCGTTGCCCGCGTGCGTCAGCACGACGACGGCCGGCTTCGGGCCGTCGCCGGCGATCGTGCCGGTGCCGTCGACGACGCCCTCGACGTCCGCCCACCGCACCGTGTGCAGCAGCCGGGCGTCGTCGCGGCCCGACCACAGCTCGAGCTCCGCGCCCGTGACGGCGAGGGTCAGCGCCGTGCCCTGCGTCCGGCGCACCGGGGCGTCCGCGACGCCCTCGGCGTGCAGCGCGCCGCGCAGGCCGACCGCGCCCCACACCTCGAGCACCTCCGCGCCGGGCCGCTTCGCCCGCACCGCGGCGTGCCGACGCGCCGTGGCGGTGACCATCCGGCGGATCCAGACGCCCACGCCGGCACCGACGAGCGCGACCATCATCAGCGCGACTGCGCCGCCGCCGTCGCCGTCGGTCAGCGCCCGCGACCCGAACAGCAGCACGCCCACGACTCCGGCCGCGATGGAGAACCACCAGCGGCGCCGCTGCCCCCGCTCGGCCGCGTCGACGGGCGCCGCGCCGGGCGCGGGACCGTCGGGTCGAGCGGGGGCGGGCGCGGCGGCACCGGGCCGCGCGAGCCCGGCCCATGTGGCGCTGACCGCGCCGGCGTCACGGGCGGTGGCCTCAGCGGCGGCGGTGTCACGGGCGGAGGTGGCGGTCATGCGGGTGCTCCTTCGATGTCGTGGTGCATGTCGTGGTGCGTGTCGTCGTCAAGGTCGTCGTCGTGCACGGAGGTCGGCTCGTCGAGCCGGTGGAGGGTCGCGGCGACGGCGTCGAACAGGTCGAGCCAGCCGTCGCGCAGGTCGGGGAGCGGAGTGGAGAACCCGAGGTGCACGAGGCCGCGGTCGTCGCCGGGGTCGGACCAGTAGTCGCAGAGGAGGACGGGCACCGCGCCGGCGCCGGGCACGTCGCCGACGCGCTCGCGGACGGACCGCAGCACCAGGCCGGACGGCCCGTCGGCGGCGTCCACCTGCCCGCCGGACTGCGATGCGTGCGCGGTGAGCGACGCGCGCAGGGCGTCGACCTGCCCGTCCGTCGCGAACGACCCGGGGACGCGGAAGGCGGTGAGCGTCGCGGGCAGCGGCACGTCGGCGACCCGCGTGAGCATGAACGCCATCAGCCACCCGCCGGCCGCGGCCGCGCGTCGCGCGGACGCCGACACGCTGACCCGCAGCTCGCGCCGCAGCGCCGCGAGGGCGTCGTCCCGGCCGAACCGCTCCTCGACCAGCGCGGCGACGGTGCGGCGCGTGGCATCGGCGTCGGCAAGCCGCAGCACCCACCAGTCGGCGGGGACGACGAGTCCGAGGCCGACGTCCGTGGCGGTCGGCGGACGCGTCGTAGACGTGGCGGCCCGCGAGGTGTCCGCGCCCTGCCCGCTCATCGGCGCACCGCCTCGATACCGCTGGAGACGGTGAGGCCGACGTCGCCCACGTGCCGTGCCACGGTGAACCCGACCCGCACCTTGTAGCCGCCGCCGTTCTGCGCCAGGTAGGCGACGTCCCGTGCGGCGTCCTCGTTGCCGACCGCGCGCAGCGCGCCCGCCAGGCGGTTCTGCCCCCATGCCGCCTTGATCGCGTTGCCGCCCTCGAGGACGGGGTTCCGCAGCGCCCCCGTACCGGCGGCGTGGACGCCCGCGGCCGCCGGGCCGCGCGTCGCCGCCACCACCGCGCCGGCGCCGTCGCGCACGTCCGACGCCAGGTCGCGCAGCATGGCCCGCGGACTGAGCGCCGACGCCAACCCCGCACCCCCCGCCGGCCGGACCGACGGGCGCACGCGCTGCGCCGCCGTCGCAGCCGCACGCCCGGTCGACGACGCGGCGTTGTGCGCCGCCGATCCCACGGTCGTCGCGGTCGCGGCACGCGCCCCCTGCGCCGCCCGGTTCGCGTTCGTCGCCGTGCGCAGGCCCTGCCCGAGCACCCGTCCGGCCCCGAAGCTGACCAGCCCGGCAGCGCCGAAGACGACGTCCTGCACCGACCCGTTCCCCTGTGCCAGCAGGATCACGTCCCGCACCAGCACGACCGCCCCGGCGACCGTCGCCACCGCGGCCACCGCGGCGTTCACCCCCGGCACCCAGCACAGCGCGAGCGCCGCGATGCTCAGCCCCGTCGCGAACTCGTCCATCCCGTTCCACACGGCGAGCCCGGACTCCTCCACGCCGCCGCGCACGTCCTGCCAGAACGTGTCGTGCAGGTCGTCGGCGCGCACGGCCGCGGCGATGATCGCGCGGGCGGTCTCCGCGGCGTCGTCACGCACGGCGCGTGCGTGAGCCAGCAGGTCGCGGGCGTCGTCGAGCTGCCGGTCGGCGCGGACCAACGCGGCCCGCGACTGGTCGACCTGCGCGGCCATGAGCGCGGCGACCTCCGGCTCGTCCTGCGACTCCTCCTCGCGCACGCGGAAGTACCGGAGGTCGTCGGCCGCCGTGCCCGACGCCGCCATCGCGGCCGTCGCCTGGTCGCGGGCCTGCAGCGACAGCGCCTGCGCGCGCTCCAGCCCGTCGGCGTACGCGACGAGCGCCCGTCCCGCGGCGGCGTACCGGGCGTGCGCGCGCTCGATCGTGTCGGCGAGCGCGCCGGCCCGCGCCGCCACCTCGTCGACGGCCTGGGACGTCACGGCGATGCCGCCCGCGATCGCGCGCAGCTCGTCCGCGGCCGTGGCGATCTGCGCGGCGACGCGCTCGTGCTCGTGGCCGGCCGCGCGCACCGCGGCGGGGTCGCCGGGGACCGGGTCGGCGTGGTGCAGTGGGTACCAGGTGAACGGGCGGCTCACGCGGTGCCCCGCAGCTGCGCGGCGAAGGCGGTGTCGAGCTCCGCGAACGTCGTCCCGACCCGCGTGCACGCCTCGGCGAGCGCGCCGACGTCCGCGACGACGCTCGTCCGGACGTCGTCCCATCCGATCGCGAACTCGCCGAGGACGTCCGCGAGGCCGTCGTGCCCGACGTCCGCCCGCAGGTCGCGCGCCGTGACGTTCGCGGCGGAGAAGGTCTGCGCGAGGTCGGCGAGACGCGCCCCGGCGGCACGGAGCAGGTCGGTGTCGACGACCAGCTTCCCGGCGTTCGAAGACACGGCGTTCGAAGACACGGCGCAGCCCCCTGACGTCAGCGGTCCTGCGCCCGCCTCTCGAGCGCAGGGCCGCGACGCTACCGGGACGAAAGGGGCAGATCGCCGTCGTCCACAGGCCCGGTTCGCCGGGCCCGGCGGGTCGTCAGACCGTGACGACGGACCCGTCGGTCGTCACGCGGTCCGCGTCGATGTCGTCGAACCACTTGCCGCCGTCGCCGAGGTACCGGAACGTCACGGTGCTCCCCAGCGGCACGGTCACGGACGTGCTCGACATGCCGTTCGACCGCTTCTTCAGCACGTGGGTGCACGGCACCCAGTCGTTGAACGTCCCCACGACGCTGACCGGCCCGTCCAGCGACGGGGTGGGCAGGGCGAACGTCAGGGTGCAGGTTCCGGACTTGGCGGAGCGGGACTTCTTCAGCACGGTGGCATCCACTCTCTTGCTACGGGCGGGATCGCGAGGGCTCGCAGGGGGCTCGCAGAAGGAAGCGTGGCGTGGCAGTGTTTCCGGGGAGCGCGAGCGCGGTGACCCGCGTGTGACGAGTCGGTGGCGCGCCGTCTGCCCCATCGGCGCACGCCCTCGTCCTCGAGCGACGGGCGTCACCCTAACGGACCACGGCGAAGGGCCGCGGGCGTGTCCACCCGCGGCCCTCCGCGTGTCGTCCCGGGCAGGGTCGGCGGCCGGTCACGTCGGCCACCGACCCGCCCGTCACGGGTACTGCGTGATGAACGACGGCGTGCCGGTGTTCGAGTTGTCCACCTGCCCGCCGACGCCGTTCACGACGTGCCGGATCGTCCCGGCGCTGAGGTTGACGGTCATGACGTGCGTGAGCCGCACGCCCGGCCGCTGCGGCACCTCGAACCCGTTCTCCGTGATGATCGACGGGTTGTTCTGGTTGAAGACGTAGACGCCGCCGCCCCACAGCTGGTGCTCGCGCACCTTGTCGCCGACCTTGTAGCCGGCCCAGCCGAGCGTGCCGTCGGGCTCCGTCCAGTCCGCCTGCGTCGGCGGGTCGTACGGCAGCTCGTTCTGGTAGAGCACGACGCGTCCGCGCTCGCCCTCCCACACCGTGTTGTGCCGCTGGAAGTGCTCGACGAACAGGCCGGTCGCCGTGACGTCGTCGCCGGTGACGACGACGCCCGTGCGGCCGATGTTCGTGCGCCACCGCTCGGTGTCGCCGTTGACGCCCTCGGTGAAGCCCTCGACGCCGTGGTCGGCGCGCCACACCCACGTGTGGTCGACGAGGACGTCGTCGGCGTCGATCCGCAGCGCCACGTCCGTGGACCCGCGGTGCGGGCCGCCGACGCGGAAGTAGACGTCGCTCAGGGTGATCGGGTCGAGGCCGCGGTCCTTGTCGTGACCGCGGCCGCGGTGATCCGCCTCCTGGCCGGACGGCCCGTGACCACCGCCGCGCGGCGCCTTGCCGACCTGCAGCAGCACCGGCGACTCCTGCGGGCCCGCGTCGATCGTCACGCCCGCGACGACCGCGCCGCGCACGTCCGCGACGCGCAGCGGCACCGCCCCGCCGACCGACGTCAGCGTCGCGTGGCCCGTGCCCAGCACGACCGTGCCCGCGCGCTTGACCTCGATGCTGCGCGCGACGTCGTACACGCCCGGCGTCAGCAGCAGGTGCTTGCCGCGCGCGAGCTGGCTGTTGATCGTCTGGACCGTGTCGCCCGGCGTCGCGACGTAGAAGTCGCGCAGCGGGATCGACCGGCCCGGCGTCATGCCGTCGGCCCACGTGATGCCGCGCGTGCCCTCGCGCGCCTCGGGCACGCGGACGTTCCAGCGGCCGCGCTCGTCGACGTAGAGGTACGGCTTCTCGCGGCTCAGCGGGTTCTCGTCGAGCGTCGTGTACGGCGGGTCGGGGAACGTCGCGTCGTCCGGGGCGCCCTCGACGCCCGCGAACACCTGGTTCCACACGGCGTTCGACCAGCTGCGGACCTCGCTGTTGCGCGTCAGCCACTGCTGCTGCGACCCGTTCGTCACGTCGCCGAACCGCGAGTCCGCGATGAAGCCGCCGCTCGCGAACTGCGGGCCGGCCGTGCAGTAGTCCATGAGCGAGAAGCCGGGGTCGCCCTCGTCGGCGAGGACGTTGACGCGGCGCAGCGAGACCGCCTGCGAGACGGCCCAGAAGTTGGCGGTGCGCCGGCAGTCGTCCTGGCCGGTGCCGTTGATGTCGAGCGTGAGGTTCGACAGCGTCCGCCAGAAGTTGACCAGCGCGATGCAGTTGGGGTTCTCGGGGTCGGGGGACAGGCAGCGGTTGTACGTCTCGATCTTGCCGTGGACCGTGACGTCGGTCGGGGAGGCGCCGAGGCCGGCGACCTCGGTGTAGTAGCCGACCTTCATCTGCAGCGGCTGCTCGGCGGTGCCGTACTCGCCGGGCAGGAACAGCAGGCTGTAGCGGGCGGTGCCCATCTCGGCGTCGACCTGCTGCCCGTGGATCTGGTCGACGCGCGCCTGGATGTCGGCGACGGGCATGCTCGGGTCGAAGACGACCACGTTGGGCCCGAGGTAGGGGGCGGCGTGGCCGGGGCCGCGGGGCGGGCCGGCGGTGGCCGCGGGGGCGAGGGCGGTGGCGGCGGCCGTGAGGGCCGCGACCGCGAGCAGGGTGGCGCGACGACGTCGTCGTGACCTCGTCGCGGGCGTGCGGGGGTGGTCCATGCGTGTGCCTCTCCGTCGAGCTCCGGCATCGGACGCTTCGGAGCAAACCACACTTACCGACGTGTAAGTAAGGGGTACTTCCGAACTCGCCGGGACGTGGTCCGGGACGGCGGCCGGTGGGCGATGTGGGCGGCACGCGTTAGCGTGGCGCGGACTCGAGGGAAGGGGACCGACGTGGTGCTGATCGGCGCGCACGTGCGTGGCGACGACCCGGTGGCGGCTGCTGCGGAGGTCGACGTGCAGGCCGTGCAGATCTTCCTGGCCGACCCGCAGGGCTGGAAGAAGCCCGTGCGGCGGCCGGACGCCGACGCGCTGGTCGACTCCGGCCTCGGCATCTACGCGCACGCGCCGTACCTGGTCAACGTCGCGTCGACGAACAACCGCATCCGCATCCCGAGCCGCAACATGATCGCGCAGCACGCCGCCGCGGCCGCCGACCTGGGCGCCCGCGGGCTGATCGTGCACGGCGGGCACGTCGGCGAGGGCGACGACATCGCCGTCGGCATCGACAACTGGCGTAAGACGTTCGCGCGCGCCGAGTACCCGGTGCGCGTGCTCGTCGAGAACACCGCCGGCGGCGAGAACGCCTGCGCCCGCACCCTCGACCGCTGGGCCATGCTCTGGGACGCGATCGGCGAGTACGAGGTCGGCGTCTGCCTCGACACCTGCCACGCCTGGGCGGCCGGCGAGGACCTCGAGACGATCGTCGAGCGGCTCACCGCCATCACCGGGCGCATCGACCTCGTGCACGCCAACAGCTCCCGCGACGAGCACGGGTCGAGCCGCGACCGGCACGCCAACTTCGCCACGGGGACGATCCCCGCGGAGCTCATCGCGCACGTCGTCCGGGAGGCCGGGTGCGACGTGGTCGTCGAGACGCCGGGGGAGCGGCAGGCCGAGGACGTCGCGTTCCTCAGGGCGGCGCTCGCGGGCTGACCTCGTCCGCGTGCGGGACTTCCGGGGCCCGCCGCCGAGGGCCTAGCGTCGGGGGCACATGCCTACCGACCCTTCCGCACGCGTCGTCGCGTGGGACCGTCAGCTCCGCGACGTCCACGCCCGCCTCCGAGACAGCCTGCAGATCGCGCGCGACGCGATCGACGACGCGGCCGCCGAGCCGACGTCCCCGCGGCTCGCCGCCGACCTCCGCCTCTTCTGCACCGGCTTCTGCGCCGCCCTCGACGGTCACCACCGCGGCGAGGACGCGGTGATGTTCCCCGAGCTCGTCGCGCTCGACCCGTCGCTCACCGACGTCGTGTCGCAGCTGACGCGGGACCACAGCGTCCTCGCGCAGCTGCTCGGCGCGCTGCAGACGGCGGTGGACGCCGGGTCCCGCGGCGACGACCTGCACCGCCACCTCGACGGCATCGAGGCGATCATGGAGACGCACTTCCGGTACGAGGAGAAGCGCCTGCTCGAGCCGCTGTCGCGGTTGGGGACCGACCGGTCGCCGCGAGAGGTCCTGGGACCGCTGGGCTGAGGCGGGCCTGCGGGGGTGTGCAGCGTTCGTCGCGCCCGGCGTGACGAACGCTGCACGGGTGCCGTCAGAGCGGCGGGAGGACGACCTCGTAGCCCGCGCGCTGCAGCGCCTCCACGTGGTCGGTGCCACCCTCGTACGAGCCGGGCAGGTCGCCGGGGCGCATCTGCGCGTCCGGGTCGGCCCCGAAGATCTGCGTCCAGCCGCCGCCCTCGCCGTGCTGCGCCACCACGACGACGTGCGCGACCGGGCCGCCGCGCGTCCGCATCGGCGGGTCGAGCCGGTACAGCGACGCGGTGTGCGGACGCACCGCCACGAGCGTCGGGTCGAGCGGCAGCGCCCGCTCCAGGACGGCGTACCGAGTGCCCGTCGGCCGGACGACGCCCTCCACGCACGGCGTCGCGGCGCCGTCCGTGGCGACGCTCCTGTACCGCGACCCCACGCGTACGACGCCGCCGTCGTGCAGGCGGACCGTCGGGTCGGCGCTGCGCGCGTGCTCCTCGAACGGCGCGATGTCGTGCACCCACCAGCGCGCGGGGGCGCCGTCGTGCCGGGTCGCGAGGACGACGCCGGGGCGGCCGGTGAGCGAGGGCGGCGTCGGGCTGCCGGTGGTGCCAGTGCCGGCGGAGTCGCCGGTGTCCTCGGTGCTCCTGGTGCCGGCGGTGGTCGCGGTGCTGTCAGTGCTGTCGGTGCGGTCCGGGCGGTCGGCGCTGTCGCTGGGGTCCGGACCGTCGGCGGCGACGTCGCGCTCGACGCCCGTGACGCGGTAGGTCTCGCCGGCCGCCGACACCGCGACCCGCACGCGCGATGACGCCGGCACGTGCCCCCGCTCCTCGGCGACGCAGCCGAGACGGGGCGTGCCCAGCGGTGCGTCGATGTCGAACGGTGCAGCCATGGGTCCTCCTGAGAGGGTCGAGCGTCTTCCCGCACCGGGCGGCGCGGGCGGATCTTCCTCCGGGGGCACCGAGCGCTCCGCGCGGTTGCCAGTCGGCCGGCCGGAGGGCTTGAGGCCGAGCTTCGTGATCGGTGGTGACTGTAGCCGGGCGCACCGACACCGCCCGGCCGGCCCTCCGCCGCCGCCATCCACAGGGTGGGCGCGGGTGGCGTCGACAAAGGCGGGAACCGGTACTTTCCGGGCATGCGATGGCGTGGGCGGGGTGCGGCCGTGACCGCGACGGTGCTCGTGGGTCTCGTGGCGGCGGGCTGCACGGGGGACGCGACGCCGACGGGGCCGACGGCTGCGGAGACTCGGTCGAGCACGGCAACTCCGACGCCGTCGGCGTCCCTTCCCGCGCAGCCGGTGTTCCCGACGCTGCCGGCAGATGCCGGCGCGCCATCGGTCCAAGGGGCAGCAGCCTTCGCGATGCACGCGATGCGCCTCTACACATACACGCGCAACACGGCGGACGTCTCCGAGTGGCAAGCCCTGTCTGGCCCGGAATGCGGCTTCTGCGGCGCCGTGGAGGAGATGGTCGGCGTCGTCGGTGCCAGCGGACGCACCCTTCGAGGAGCGGATGTCGAGGTGCACTCCACGTCGCCGACGGAGATCAGTCCCGGCTCCACCTACTCCGTGACCATGGAGGTCACCGAGAGCGAGTCGATCGAGTACGACGGCGACCAGCCTGTTGCGCGCAATCCCAGCACTCGGTCGACCCTCTACGTGCTGCTGCAGTGGGACCAGGCGTGGCACGTGCTGGAGGTCGACGTGCTCGAGTCAGAGACGGTCGCGTGACGCACGTGCTGCGCGTCGGGGCAGCGGTCCTTGTTGGCGTCGTCATCACGACGACCGCGCTTCCCGGGGGAAGCGGTGGAATTGCCACGGCGGCCCATGCCAGCCACGGCGCCATCGAGATGGGCGCTTACTACGGCGAGCAAGAGCGCCTGAAGCACGAGCGGACCAAGGGCAGTCCGGAGTACGACCTCGTCGACTACCGGCGCGCGGTCGCCTGCCGGGAGGCCGCCGGTATGTGGGTCATCGCGAACGACGACGGCGCGTGCGGTGCCGGCGCCGACACCGCGGTGCCCGCCGAGTGCGGCGAGGACAGCGTGCTGCTGTCGCTGTGGCGGCGGGCGCGACCGTCCCCGGACGCCGCATGGGGTGCGTGGCAGCGGGTCGACTTCGGCGGGTGCGGGGCCGACATCCTGCCCGTGCTCTCCGCCGAGGACTTCCGGCGGCTGCCCATCCCCGCACCGGTGCTCAACGTGCAACCTGCTGCGGACTGGGTGCTCGTCAACAAGGAGACGATCGTCTACACCGACCCGTCTCCGGTGACGCTGACGACGGATCTCCTCGGCTATGAGGTGACCGTCGAGGCGACGCCGACCCGGTTCACGTACGACTTCGGCGACGGCGGACGTCCCCTCGTCACCACCGACCCCGGCGCCCCCTACCCGGCGTTCGAGACGTTCCACGTCTACCGATCCCTCGGCACCCGCACCATCACCCTCAGCACCGAGTGGTCCGGCCGCTACCAGGTCGCCGGCTCACCGGTCTGGCGCGACGTCGACGGCACCGCCCAGACCACCGCCACCAGCGCCCCGTTCGAGGTCGTCGAGCGCACCAGCAAGCTCGTCGCCGAGCTCTGCACCGCCATCCCCACGCCCGCCGACTGCCGCTGACCCACCGCCCACACCCCGACGTGCAGCGTTGTGGTCACCAGGTGTCCACAACGCTGCACACCGGTCCAGGCGTGCCGGGGCGCGCCCCACGTCAGACCGACGCCACCCACAGGCCGTCGCGGGCGCGGGTCATGGCGACGTACATCTCGCGCAGGCGGTACTCGCGGCGCTCGCGCTCGACCTCGTCGAGCTGCTCGGGCTTCTGCGTGAACCACGACGCGCGCACGTCGACGACCAGCACGTGCTTGAACTCCAGGCCCTTGGCGCGCTTGATCGTGCCGACCTTGACGGCGTCGACGGGCACGCCGTCGTAGCGCTCGAGGTTCACCACGGGGACGCCCGCGGCCTTCAGCGCCTCCGTCGCCTCCTCGACGCCGCGGCGCGACAGGGACAGCACGCCGACGTCGCCGTACCCGGTGCCGACCTGCCGCACGGCCTCCTGGACGCGCGCGACCATGCGGCGGGACCGGTCGGCGGGGTTCGAGCACCGCACGTACACGGGCTTGGCGCCGCGGCGCGGGACCTGGGTCGGGCGGTCGCCGCGGGCGGTGACGCCCTCGATGTCGGCGAACTCGTCGTCGGCGACCAGCATCGACGCGAACTGCAGGATCTCCGCGGTGTTGCGGTAGTTGACGTCGAGCACGGTGCCGCGGCCGGCCACGGACACGCCCGCCTCGGCCAGCGTGAAGCCGCCCGGGTAGATCGTCTGCTGGCCGTCGCCGACGAGGGTGAGCCCGTCGGGGGCGTCGCCGACGAGGGCGTGCAGCATGCGGATCATCACGCACGACAGGTCCTGCGCCTCGTCGACGACGACGGCCGTGTACGGCTCGGCCGGCGGCTGCCGGCGCAGCTCCGCCTCGGCGAGGGCGATCTGGTCGGCGAAGTCGTGCACGCCGCGCACGCGCAGCTCGGCGTCGTACGCCTGGTACAGGTTCCACACGACGCGCCGCTGCTGCGGGCCGAGCCGGTGCCGGCGGCCGAGCCGCGGCAGGTCCGCGTACTGCTCCCACCGGGTCAGGCCGCGGCCCTTGATGACGTGGATGACCTCGTCGTGCCAGTAGTCCTGCTCGTGGCGGTCGGTGTCGATGATGCTGCCGCCCGCGACGCGCCCCCAGGCCGTCGTCCAGGCCGAGGCGATCTGCTTGCCGTCGATGCGGCACGGCACGCCGCGCTCGTCGAGGATCCGCTTGGCGGTCTCGTGCACGCCCGCGAACTCGACGCGGTCGACGACGTCCGGCGCGAGCCGGGTCAGCGACTGGCGCAGCACGTCCGGCAGCGTGCGGATGTACGTGGTGACGAGCACCCGGCCCGCGCGCGTGCGCGCCAGGTACGCGGCGCGGTGCAGGCCCACGACGGTCTTGCCGGTGCCCGCGGCGCCGCGGATGCGCGACGGACCGTTGAACGAGCGCCGCACGATCCGCGCCTGCGCGGGGTGCAGGAACGCCATCCACTCCTCGACGGGCGCGGCCATGAGCCCCTCGAGGAGGGCGGCCTGGACGGTCGCCTCGTCGAGCAGGGGCTCGACGGTGAACGTGGACGGGTCGTCGGGGACGGGCGGGCCGGCCGGGACGACCTCGGCCGGCGCGGAGTCGGCCGGCGCGGCGTCGGGCGCCGGGCGCGGCGCCGGGACGACCGCGGACGGAGCCGGCACGTCGAGGAAGCGCCCGTCGGGACCGAGCGGTGCGTCGAGCGCGGTGAGGGGCGCGTCGAGTGCCGTCAACGGCGCGTCCAGCGCGGTGAGAGGTGCGTCGAGAGCCGTGAGCGGCGCGTCCAGGGCCGTGAGCGGCGCGTCGAGCGGCGTCGCGGGCAGGACCGGCTCGGGCAGCGTCGTGCTGACCGGCGCCGGCGCGCCGACCTGCCGGAACCAGGCGAGCGCGCGCGTCAGCACGGCGTCGACCTGCGCCGGCGTCAGGCGGTGCCCGTGCCGGGCGATCAGCTGCAGCGCGTCCCGCTCGCCGACGACGCGCACGGGGCCGACGCGCTCGTCGACGCCCGCGCGCCCGGCCAGCACCGCGACGGCGTGCACCTCGCCCGGGGCGAGGCCGACCTCGGCGAGCTCGCCCTCGGTGCGGTACGCGAGGTCCGCGAGGGCCATGAGGTCGTCCGTGACGTCGGCGTCGCCCCGGTGGATGCGGTCGCCGACGATCGACACGTCGGCCCACGCCTTGGTGTCGACGACGAAGACACCGCCCGGCCCGATGACGACCATGTCGACCTGCGCGCGGCGGCTGCCCGGCCACTGCCGGTCCGCGAGGAGGTGGTAGCCGGCGGCTGCCAGCGGTGCCAGTGCGCGCGCCGTGCGCTGCTCGGTGGCTGACGCGAGGCCGTAGCTCGCGGCCGTGCGGCGTGCGTCGGCGGCTGCCTTCTCGTGCGCGGTGGCCAGCAGCAGCTGACGCTGCGCCTCGCTCGCCGCGGAGTCCCCTGCGGGCATGTGGACGTCCCTCCCTGCTCGCCCTCCTATCGGCCGGCGAGGGGCCGAGCATGAGGACGACGGGCGGGGACCACCCGATCACCGCCGCGCCGGCACGGTCCCGGTGCGCGGGTCGGGCGGGCGGGCCGTCAGCTCGCGTCGCGCGACGTCGGGGGCGTGTCCGTGGTCGACGACGCCGGCGTGCTGGGCGGTGCGACGGATCCCGCCGCCGCACCGGCCTCGCCGGCCCGGCCGGTCGCGGGGGCGCCGCCGAACCGCGGCGACAGCGCGACCGCCGGCAGGAGCAGCAGCGCCGGGACGAGGAACGCCGGGCCGAGCCCCGGCCCCTCGGACAGCAGGCCGAGCACGACGGCGCCGAGCAGCGCGCCGACGTAGTTGAACAGGTTGATCCGCTGGATGACCTCGTCGAGGCGCTCGGGCGCGAGCTCGCCCGCCACGGAGAACGCCTGCGGCACGAGCGCGCCGACGCCGATGCCGGTGAGCGCGAACCCGACGATCGCCGCCCCCGTCGACGGCAGCAGCGCCACCATGCCGAGACCCGCGACGGCGAGCAGCACCGTGACGCCGACGACCTTGCCGCGGCCGAACCGGCGCACCAGCGGGTCGCCCGCGAGGCGCGAGACGAGCACGGCGCCCTGGTAGGCGGCGTAGCCGAGCGGCGCGACGGTGGCCGGGGCGTCGAGGCCGTCCGCCAGGTACACGGCGCTCCAGCTGCTCACGGCCGAGTCGGCGACGAACGCGACGGCGACCATCGAGCCGAACAGCCAGATGCCGGCGCGCGGCAGGGGCGTGCGGGCCGTCGTGCCCGTGCCGTCCGCACCCGCCGTGGCACCGCGCGCCGCCACGGCGGCGGCCGCGGCCTCGTCCGCGACGGCTCGCGGGATGAGGGAGCCGCGGATGCCGAGCGCGATGGCCGCCGCGACGGCGGCCGCCGTCAGCAGCGCGACGACGGCGCCGGTGGTGGTGCCGAGGTTGGCCAGCGCCGCCTGCGTCAGCGCCGCGAGGATCGCCGCGGCCGTGAGGCACGCGAACAGCGTCGACATGATCGAGCGGCCCGCGAAGCGCTGCAGCAGGACGCCCTGCATGTTGATCGACGCGTCGACCATGCCGAGGCCGATCGCGAAGACCGCGAACGCGCCGACGAGCGGCGGCACCGAGGTCGCCGTCGTCACGACCGCGAGCCCGACGGCCTGGGTCAGCAGACCGGCGACGAGCGCCGTGCGGCTGGACCGGCGCGTGGCGACCCTCTCCGCCGTCACCGAGCCCGCGGCCGCCAGCAGGCAGCCGAGGAGCAGGACGAACGAGATCGTCATGTCGTCGATGCCGGTGCGGGCCTTCAGCCCCGGCAGCGACGTCACGACCGTGGCGTACCCGAAGCCCTGCGCGGCGTACGCCGCGCCCACGGCGGCACGCGTCCGCCACGGCGCGGACGTCGTCGTGGTGACCGACATGTGGTGCTCCCCCTGCTCGTCGCCGCTGCCTGCGGCGCCCAGGGGAGGGTACGGGCTGGCGCGCGCGAAGGGGAGGGGGGTCACGCCGCCGTGCGGTCCACCTCCGCCAGCAGCACCGCGCCCAGGTCGTCGGGGCGCGAGAGCTGCGGCCAGTGCCCGGTCGGCAGGTCGACGTAGGTGACGTCCTCGACGGTGGCGAGCTCGGCGAGCCACGGCAGGCCGCCCTCGAGCAGGCGCCGCACCTCGGTGGCGGGGAACTCGCACGTCACGACCGTGACCGGCACGCGGTAGCGCGCCGGCGAGTCCGAGAGCTGCTGCGGGTCCGTCGCGACGCGCGCGGGCACGGGCCGGGCGACGGCGCGGAACCGCTCGCGCAGCGCGTCGTCGAGGCCGACGAGGTCGCGGTCCTCGAAGAACTCCCACGGCGGCAGCGGGATCGAGTCGCCCTCGGCCGGCAGCTCGTCGTTGATGACGCTGTCCTGCCCGGTCGGCCAGCTGTCGACGTAGACGGCCCGCGCGACACGGTCCGGCCGCGCGTCCACCGCGGCGTGCACGACCGCGCCGCCGCCCGAGTGGCCCACGAGCACGACGGGCCCGTCCACCGCGTCGACGAGCGCGACGACGGCGTCGACCCAGTCGCGCAGCCCGAGCGACGCGTGCCGCGCGACCTCCGAGCCGTCCTCGAGGCCCGGCGGCGTCACGGGGTGCACGCGGTGCCCCGCGGCGACGAGGGGCGGCGTGACCGCGTCCCACGACGCCGCGTCGAGCCAGAAACCGGGAACCAGGATGACGTCCATGGGGCGGACGTTACGGGCGGGCACCGACACGCCGGCCGGGGGCTCCACAGGCCCGCTGCCGAGCCGACCACAGCCCCGTCCGGCCGTGCCGTCCTCCCCGGGGCGGGACCGGTACGCGGTATGCGGTTGCAGCGACGCGTGACGATGGGCACCCTCACGAGGGACAGCCCTTCGTCCGATGAAGAGGTCATGGGCATGACGACCACGGGTGGCGCCGAGCGCGGGGCGCACGGACGCGTGACGACCGGAGCCTCGACGTGCGCGGAGGCGCACCGGCCGACCGCCGTCGTGCCGCCGCCCACGCGGCGGCACCAGGTCGAGCAGCAGCCGTGGCTCGCGCAGGTGCCCGCCGAGCGGCTCGTCGCCGCCACGCTGCGCGGCATGGAGCCGGAGGGGTGGACGTCGGTGCACGACGTGCACTGGCCCGGCCGGCCGCTCGCCAACATCGACCACGTCGTGGTCGGCCCGGGCGGCGTCGTCGTGGTGCACACCGAGTCGTGGGCAGGTGACCTCGTGGTGACCGACGGCGAGGTGCGCGTCGGCGAGCAGGTACGCACGCACCAGGTCGCGCGCGCGTCCGAGGCGGCGGCCGCCGTCACGGCGCTGCTCGCGCCGCGGCACCGCACCGCCGTCCGTGCGGCGCTGTGCCTGGGCGACCGCTCCGACGCGGCCGTGACCGCGGCCGGTGCGACGGTCGTCGGCCGCACCGCCCTGCCCGGCCACCTGCGGGGCCTGCCGCCGCGGCTCACGCCCGCCGAGGTGACGGGGCTCGTGCAGTTCCTCGGCGTGCGGCTCGGCGGCACGCAGAGCCCGCAGATGCTCACGACCGCGGCCCTGCAGCCCGGCTCCCGCGCGGCGCGCCGGCGGGCCGTCCGCGCGCGGGCCGAGGCCACGCCGACGGTCACGCACCCCGAGGCCGGGCGGCGTCCCGCGTCCCGGGCGCGCGGCCTGCTGCTGCGTGCGCTCGTCGTCGCGACGACCGCCGGTGCGGGCGCGCTCGCGTTCACCGCACCCATCCCGGGGTTCTGACACCCCGGCCAGGTCGCACCCCCGCGCGAAGCCCTCGGCGCGGCGGCACCCTCAGCGCGGCGGCACCCTCAGCGGGGCTCGGCGCCCCCGCGTCCCCGCCCCGGTCGCCGCATGGGACCCGCCGGCAGCGACAGCCGGCGCCCGTGCACCTGCGGCATCGTCCGCCCCGGCACCGCGTCGCCCGCCGGGCCGTCGTCGGCGCCCGGGCCGATCAGCGCGTCGAACACCTCCGCGGCGAGCGCGTCCGCCTCGGCGGACACCCGCACGAGCATGTCGCGCCGGACCGTCCCGCTGCGCACGAGCGCCAGGTCGAGCGCCTGGCGCAGGTGGTCGGCGCGGCCGTCCCACGCCTCGGCCTGCACGGGGTCGTCCGCGTGGCGGTCGGCCGCGAGCCGCGTCACCAGCTCGATCGTCGCCGCGACCTTGCCCTCGGGCGAGCGCCGCCTCTGCGCGGCGACCACCGCGTCGCTCCACGTCTCGACCCGGCGCCGCACGGGCCCGGCGACCTCCGGGTGTGCCCTCAGGTAGGCCGTGACCTGCCCCGACGCGGCCACCACCATCGGTCCGTACCGCCGCACCATCGCCCACAGCTGCTTGCCGTCGGTGGCCACGTGCACCTCCCGGGTCGTCCGTCGTCGTCCGTCGTCCTGCGAGATCCGTCCGCACCACCCTGCCGCGCCCCCGATGACTTCGCGCGTCGTCGGACGTCTGTCCCGGTACGCGCGCACGCCGGGTGCGCGCCGACCCCGGGAGGACCCCATGGCCGTCGTGCTCAACCCCTACCTCGGTTTCCGCGGCCAGGCGCGGGAGGCCCTCGACTTCTACGCGTCCGTCCTGGGCGGCGCGCCCACCATCTCGACGTACGGCGAGAACGGCATGGAGGGCGACGGCGTCATGCACGGGCAGCTCGACGTCCCGGGCGGGCTGACGCTCATGGCGTCGGACGCCCCGCCGGACATGCAGGTGCCCACGGAGTCGTCCGTGGCGATCTCGCTGAGCGGCGGCGCCGAGGACGGTGACACGCTGCGCCGCTGGTACGAGGGCCTGTCCGCCGGCGGGTCGAACGTGCTGCCGCTGGACCAGGCGCCGTGGGGCGACTGGTTCGGCATGTTCACGGACCGGTTCGGCACGAACTGGATGGTGAACATCGCGGGCGCGCCGCAGGAGGGCTGAGCCGTGGCGGCGCTCGTCCCGTACCTGACGGTGCACGACGCGGCCGCGGCGATCGACTGGTACGTCGCGGCGCTCGGCGCGGCCGAGACGGGCGAGCGGTACCCGAACGCGGACGGCTCGATCGGGTTCGCCGCGCTGACCGTCGCCGGCGCGACGTTCTTCGTCTCCGACGAGGCGCACGAGTACGGCGGGTACGCGCCGCGGACGGTCGGGCGCAGCACGGTCGCGCTGGTGCTGGAGGTGGCGGACGTCGACGCCGTGCACGCGCGCGCCGTCGCGGCGGGGGCGACGTCCGACCGCCCGCCCGCCGACGCGGGCGACGAGCGTCGCGGCTGGTTCGTCGACCCGTTGGGGCAGAGCTGGGCCGTCGAGCAGCGGGTGGCCGCGCACTGACGGAGCGCACGTCGAGGGGTAGCGGACCTACGACGGCATGTAGTACACCTACTACATGCCCACCGTCACCGACCCCGCGATCCACGTCGACGGCCTGCGCATGGCGTACGGCCGGCGCACGGTCCTCGACGGCGTCTCGTTCGACGTCGACCAGGGCGTCGTGGCCCTGCTCGGCCCCAACGGCGCCGGCAAGACGACGACCGTCGAGATCCTCGAGGGGTTCCGCCGGCGGGACGCGGGCACGGTGCGCGTCCTCGGCGCGGACCCGCAACGCGCCGACGAGACCTGGCGCGCCCGCGTCGGCGTCGTCCTGCAGTCGTGGCGCGACCACAAGCGGTGGCGCGTGCGCGAGCTGCTCGACCAGCTCGCCGCCGCCTACGCGCCGTACGCCGCCGCGCGCGGGCGGGGTGCGCACCCCACCGACCGGCTGCTCGCCCGCGTCGGGCTCACCGACGCGGCGGCGCAGCGCATCGGGACGTTGTCCGGCGGGCAGCGCCGCCGCCTCGACGTCGCCGTCGGGCTCGTCGGCCGGCCCGACCTGCTCGTCCTCGACGAGCCGACCGCCGGCCTCGACCCCGCAGCCCGGCGCGAGTTCCACGAGCTCCTGCACGAGGTCGTCGACGACGACGGCACGCTCGTCCTGCTGACGACGCACGACCTCGCGGAGGCCGAGGTCGTCGCCGACCGCATCCTGCTGCTCGCCGGTGGGCGCATCGTCGCCGACGGCAGCCCGGACGCCCTCGCGCGCGCCGTCGCCGGGCCCAGCGAGGTGCGCTGGTCGGCCGGCGGCGTGCGGCACGTGCACAGCACCGACGACCCGGTGGGCTTCAGCCGCGCGCTGCTCACCGGGCCCGACGCCGTCGACGACCTCGAGGTGCACCACGCGCGCCTCGAGGACGCCTACCTCGAGATCGTCCGCCGCCACGAGGCCGCGGACGCACCCGCCGCGACCGCCACGGGAGCCGTCCGATGAGCACGCCGACCGTCACCGCCGGCCCCCGCGCGTGGGCCGTCCGCCTGGGCCTGCGCCGCGGCGTCACCGAGTTCGGGCACATGCTGCGCACCGCCGAGGAGGTCGGCTGGAACGTCGTCATCGGCGTCGCCGTCCTCGTCTACCTGTGGACGCAGCGGGACACGCCGGTGCCGGGGGCCGACGGCCTCACGCTGCCCGAGCTCGCGCTCCCGGGGATCCTCGCGGCCACCATCATGTTCGGCATGACGATGGGACCGGCGTTCGCGCTCGCCACCGAGGTCGAGGACGGCACGGTGCTGCGCCTGCGCGCGGTGCCGCGCGGCACGACGACGTACTCGGTGGGCATGCTCACCGCCCAGGTGCTCGGCACGCTGCCGATGCTGGCGGTGCTGCTCGTGCCGTGGCCGTTCCTGCTCGGCGACCCGATGCACCAGGGGGCCGGCGGCTGGGCGGCGCTGGTGGGGTGGCTGCTGCTCGGCACGCTCGCGATGCTGCCGGTGGGCGTCGTGGCGGGTGCGCTGTGCGGGCGGCCCGCCCGCGTCGTGCCGTTCGTCGTCGCGCCGGTCGTCGTGCTCGCGTTCGTGTCCGGCGTGTTCGGGCCGCCGACCGGGCTGCCCGGGTGGGCGCAGGGCGCCGTGCAGGCGTTCCCCCTGTACTGGCTGGCGCACGGCCTGCGGTCGACGACGCTGCCGGCGGGCGCCGAGGCGCTCGAGCTCGGCGGTGCGTGGCACCCGGGTCTCGCCGTGGCGGTGCTCGCCGCGTGGGCGGTCGTCGGCGCGCTCGTCGCACCGCTGCTGCTGCGCCGCGTGACGTCCCGCCAGACCGCCGGCGCCATGGCCGCGCGCCTGCAGGCCCACCTGCAGCGGGCGGCCTGAGCGTGGCGGAGCCCGGCGGCGAGGCCGTCCACAACCGCATCGCCCTGCTGCGCACCGAGCGGGGCGTGAGCCGGCGCGAGCTCGCCGACGCCCTCGGGGTGCACTACCAGACGGTCGGGTACCTCGAGCGCGGCGAGTACGCGCCGTCGCTGCACCTCGCGCTGCGGCTCGCCGCGTTCTTCGACGTGCCGGTCGAGGTGCTGTTCTCCCTGACGCCGTTCCCGCGGATCGGCGCGCCGGCGACCGCGTCCGACGGCTGAGCCGCCGCCGTCCCGGGAGGTGACACGACCCGGCCCGGGCCGCCGTGGTGGCGGACCCGGGCCGGGCCTCCTCGTGCGAGCCGCGGTGCGGCCCCCTGCGTGCGACGCGCTCCGCCCGGTGCGTCCCCCGGACGGCGTGCGCGTCGCCGCGCGTCAGGCGGGCGTCACGCCGCGTCGTCCAGCGAGCGGACGTCGTCGTGCCGGCCCTTGCCCGGCCACCACGGCTTCCACGGCGTGCCCTGGTCGCCCGGGCCCGAGACGCCGTTGATCGCGGAGGTGTCCCGCGCGAGCGAGGCCGTGGCGAACGCGATCGCCTTCGTCATGATCCGCAGCGCCTCGGGATTCACGTTCGTGACGTCGTCGGCGGGGGAGTGGTAGTTGGGGTCGTGCGGGATGCCCGCCGTGCCGCCGAACAGCGCGACCTCCTCCTCCGTCTTGATGTCGTCGGCCCCCGTGAACAGGCCGGACGCCGGCACGCCGTTCTCGATGAACGCCTGGTAGTCGGACCGTCCGCTGAACTCGGTGTCGACCCACGGCTGCCCGATCGCGTCGAACCAGCCGGTGAGCACGTCCTCGGTCTCGGGCGACCCGGCCGGCACCTCGACGGGCGCCGGGTACGTCGACTGGTCCGCGTCGTACACGCCGATGACGTAGTTCGGCGAGCCGACCATGTCGAAGTTGAGGTACGTCGCGAGCCGGTCGAGCTCGCCCTGCTGCGTGGCCAGCTCCTCCACGTAGGCGGTGGAGCCGATCAGGCCGAGCTCCTCGGCGCCCCACCACGCGAAGCGCACGGTGTTGTTCAGGCGCTTCTCGCGGCCGAGCTGCACCGCGACCTCGAGGATCGCCGCGGACCCGGTGCCGTTGTCGTTGATGCCCGCGCCCTCCTCGACGCCGTCGAGGTGCGCGCCCAGCATGACGACGTTGTCGTCGCGGCCCGCGCGCGTCTCCGCGAGGACGTTGAAGCTCTCGACCTCCTCGGGGTGCACGCGCGCGTCGAGCGTCACCTCGACCGGGCCGGCGGCCGCGGCGGCGACGAGCGCCTGGCCGTCGGCCAGCGACACGCCCACCACGGGCACCGTGACGAGCCCCTCCTCGCCGAGCGTCCCGGCGACGATGCCGTCGACGTTGTTGTGCACGACGACGGCGACGGCGCCGAGAGCCTCGGCGGCCGTGGCCTTCGCGGAGAACGGGCAGTCGCCGCCACGGCTGACGACGGCGACGGCGCCGGCCGGGTCGGCGTCCCCCCACGCCTCGACGGTGCAGCCGAACGGGTCGTCGGGGACGGCGACCGGGGAGGTCAGCCCGCCCTCGGGGGTGCTGACGGAGAACTCCATCTGGTCGACCTCGTACGTCGCGCCGCCCGTCACCGTGAGGGTCGCCGCGTCGACGACCTCACGGTCGAACGTGAACGGGTCGCGCCACGTGCGGTAGCCGGCGCGGCGCAGCGTCCGCTCGACGTACCGCGCGCTCTCCTCGTAGCCCGCGGTGAGGGCGGCGCGGTTGCCGTCGTTGCGGTCCGCGATGCGCTGGAACGCGTCCAGGTGCCGCAGGACGGCACGCGAGCTGACCTGCTGCGCGAAGCGCTCGGGGCTGCCGTGCCGGCCGTGCGCGGCCGCCGGTGGTGCCAGGAGCGCGGTCACCCCGAGCGTCAGCGCGACCGCGCCGGCGAGGGTGGTGGTGGGACGTCGAGCAGACACGAGGTGCCCCCTTCTCCACGGTGAGCGGCGTCGGCCGGGCGGCCGGGCGCCGATGGTCACGTCGCCCGCCCAACGTAGGCGCCGGGTGCCCGAGAAGTCACGACATCGGATGACTTTCCTGTTACTTCCGTGTGACGGCGGTGCGGGCGCGCAACGCGGGCGGGGGGCGCCGGGCGGGCCCGGTGACGGACGGGTCCCGTGGCCGACGTAGCATCGCGAGACGTGACCACCCCCATCGCCACGACGCACGCCGGCTCGCTGCCGCGCACCCCCGAGCTCATCGCCGCCAACGCCGCCCGCGCCGCCGGCGAGCGGCGCGAGGACTGGGACGAGTTCCTCCGCGACCAGGTCGTCGCGCTGGTGCGGCGCCAGGTCGACCTCGGCATCACGGTGCCCGGTGACGGCGAGTACGGGAAGTCGATGAGCAGCACGCTCGACTTCGGCGCGTGGTGGTCGTACTCGTTCCAGCGCACCGGCGGGCTCGAGCTCGACACGTCGATGGCCTGGGCGACGGAGCGGCGGCTGTCCGCGCCCGGCGACCTGCGGACCACCGGCTTCCTGCACCGCCGCGACCAGCAGCGCTTCACCGAGGCGTACCGCGACCCCGACTCCGGCGTCATGTCCGGCGAGGCGCCGACGACGTTCGTCAAGGCGACCGGCCCGCTGACGTACACCGGCCAGGAGGCGATCGCCGCCGACGCCGCCCACCTGCGCGCCGCCCTCGACGCGACGGGCGCGTCCACCGGCTTCCTCACCTCGATCGCCCCCGGCTCGGCCGCGCGGCTCGCGAACGAGCACTACGCGACCGACCGCGAGTACCTGTTCGCGTGGGCCGACGTCCTGCGGGAGGAGTACCGCGCGATCATCGACGCCGGGCTCGTGGTGCAGGTCGACGACCCGTCGATCGCCGAGAACTGGGACCAGATCGAGCCGGAGCCGTCCGTCGACGACTACCTGGCGTTCACCGCGCTGCGCGTCGAGGCGCTCAACCACGCGCTGCGCGACCTGCCGAAGGACCGCATCCGCTTCCACCTGTGCTGGGGCTCCTGGCACGGCCCGCACACGACCGACCTGCCGATGACCGACATCGTGGGGACGATGCTCGAGGTCCACGCCGGCGCGTTCTCGTTCGAGGCCGCCAACGTGCGGCACGAGCACGAGTACCGCGTCTGGGACGACGTCACGCTGCCCGTCGGCGCCGTGATCCTGCCCGGCGTGGTCTCGCACGCGACGAACGTCGTCGAGCACCCCGAGCTGGTGGCGGAGCGGATCGAGCGGTTCGCGACGCGCGTCGGGCCCGAGAACGTCGTCGCGTCGACCGACTGCGGCCTGGGCGGACGCGTCCACCCGCAGATCGCGTGGGCGAAGCTCGAGGCGCTCACGGAGGGCGCCCGGATCGCGTCGGCCCGCCTGACCTGACGCCGGCCCGCTCGACCTGACGTCCACGCCCCCTCCCCACCCACGCCGATCCGCCCCACCCGCCCCCCTTCGGCCCCTCCCGTCGAGTGCGGTAGTTCGCACCGAGCGCGGGCGTTGCAACACCCGCACTCGGTGCGAACTACCGCAGTCGGTGGGGCGGTGGTCGTGGGTCGGGCGGGCGGGATCGGCGGGGTGACGGGAACGCGGTGGGACCGAGGTCCGGGGGTGGCGGCCGGGTGGCGGGGTGGGATGGGGGCGTGCGTGCGACGCCCGTGTACTACTACTCGTCCGCCAGCGGGCTCGTGCGGTCGTTCGCGGAGCGGCTGGACAGGCCGGCGTTCGACGTCGCCGTGCGCGAGCACCGGCGCAGCGAGGTCGACGCCCCGTGGGTGCTGCTCACGCCGTCGTACACGACAGGCAACGAGGCGAACGACACGATCCCCGAGGGCGTGCGGCGGTTCCTGCGCTCGGCGCGCAACCGGCGGCTGCTCGTCGGCGTGATGGGGTCGGGCAACCGGAACTTCGGGCGGTACTACCAGCACGCGGCACGCGAGATCGCGGCCCGGTCCGGGCGGCCCGTGCTGTTCGAGTTCGAGGTCGCCGGCACGCCGTGGGACGTGGCGGAGGCCCGGCGGCTGCTCGAGGACCTCGACGCGGCGCTGGCGGCCCGGCACGCGTCGTGACGCCGCCGGGCGCGCAGCGGGTGCGCGCCCGGCCGCCGACGCGCAGGGTGGAGGCATGACGGGGACGACGTGAGCGGGCACCACGAGCCGTGGGGCGACGAGCGGCGGACACGTCAGCTCGCGCGCGTGCTGACGTGGCTGGGGGTCGTCGTCGTGCTCGGCGCCGTCTTCGGCCTCGTGTACGTGCTGGCGAGCTGACCCGACGGCGGGCCGGCCGTCACGGACGCGGTGCGCCGCCCCGGTCGGTGACGACCTCGGGCGCGACGGGCACGTCAAGGAGCCGGAAGTCGTCGTCGAACGCGATGCCCGTGCCGGCCTGGAAGACGACCGTGTCGGCGTCCAGGCGCGGGTAGACGAACGAGTACGTGCGGGTCTGGCCGCCGTCGATCCACGCGCCGGCGTCGAGGTCGGAGGCGGTGAACCACTCGCCGTCCGGCCACGTCTCGTCCGCGCCGACCATGTAGTCCAGCGGGAACAGCCGCGACGCGCCCTGCAGCACCGTGCCGCGGGCGGTGATGTCGTGCGGCGTGACGGTGTCGCCGCCGCGGTGCGAGGAGAAGCCGCGCAGGAAGCTCACGGCCCAGCCGAGCCCGTCCTCCTCGTCGGCCGCGTGCACGGTGAGGTCCACGACGACGTGCCCGTGCACCCGGCGCGCGGACGCGTCGACCTCCCACGCGCGCGCCCAGTTCTCCACCCGCAGCGGTGTGCCCGCGGTCCCGACGTGCGCGTCGAAGGGCGGCAGCTCGCCGGCGGTCGTGACGTCGGTGCGGGTCACGACCGTCGACGTCAGCGACACGGTGACGCGGCGGTTGAGCGCGCGGTCCTCCTCGGTGCCGTTGTCGGCGACGGGCTCCTGCTCGCCGCGCCCCTCCACGCGCACGGGGTACGCGGACGCGTCGACGTGCGCGCCCAGCGCGTCCGCCACGGCCTGCGCGCGCCGCCGCGAGAGGTCGAGGTTGTAGGCGTCGTCCGCCTGGTCGTCGGTGTGCCCGACGACGTCGACGGTGCCGGGCTCCCGCTCGGCGAGGCGCTGCGCGACGAGCGCGACGGCGTCCGCGGCCTCCGGCGTCAGGTCGGCCGAGTCGAACGCGAACAGCACGTCCGAGCCCAGCGTCACCTCGACGCGCTCGGTGGACTCGGTGGTCCGCACGGCGCCGTGCAGCTCCGCGCTCGTCGACTCGAGGGGGAACGTGGGGGCCGCGACGACGGCGTCGAGGTCGAGGACCTCGGGCGGCTCCGCGTCGTCCGCGGGGGCGGACGCCGACGGGCTCGCGGACGCCGTCGCCGACGCGCTCGCGGCGGCCGAGGCGGCGGCCGCGACGTCGTCCGGGTGCGCGCCCGACGGCACGTCGCCGTCGACGATCGGGACCTGCGCGAACAGCGGCGCACCGGGCACCAGCAGCGACAGCGCCTCGACGTCGGCCGGCGGCGCCGCGAACGGCATCTGCAGGCGGGTGCCGCGCTCGCTGCGCACCCAGTCCCACTCCTCCGGCGCCACCACCGGCTCGCCCTCGGCGTCCGCGCCGACGTGGTGCGCGACGTCGTTCTCCAGGTCGAACAGGCGCACGTTCACGGGGTGCGAGCCGTCGGCGACGAACGAGGTGACGCCGAACCCGGAGAGGGTCACGTAGCCCTCGTCCCCGACGCCGTCGACCGGCACGAAGTCCACGGTCAGCACCACGTGCTCACCTGCGCGCACCAGCGGATGCACCCGCACCTCCAGGTCGACGCCGCCCGCCGGGATGACGGCCGTGGCGACGACGTCCTCCGGCTGCGGGCCGGGGTCGGCGCTCGCGGACGCCGACGGCGTCGGGTCGGCGCCGCCCGTGCAGGCCGCGAGCGCGGCGGCGGGCAGGACGCCGGCGAGCAGGGCGCCGACGACGGCACGGAGGGGGTGGTGCAGGCGCACGGACGGGCTCCAAGGGGGTGGGGCGGGGCCCATGGTGCCCGATGTGCCCGCGCTCCCGCGTCCGGCGTCCGGGTGGGTGCCGGGTGCGACGTGCGCACGGCGGCGGGTCAGCGGCTCGTGACCGTCCAGCGGCCGGCCGTCAGGTCCTGCAGCCGCGGCAGGATCGTGTCGGCCGCGACCCGCAGGCCGTCGTGCAGGAACTCGTTGGTGATCCACACCTGGCTGCTGCCGAGGCCGTCGGCGGTGCGCAGCGCGAGCTCGAGGTCGACGTACGGGTCGTCGACGTACTGCACCGCCGCGACCGGGACCTCGTTCGCGGCCAGCCGCTCGACGTCGTACAGCTCGGGCCAGTCGGTGCGCGCCGCGAGCTCCTCCGCCGCGCCGCGGAACGGGCGCAGCGCCGGGACCTGCGCGTACATCCACGGGAAGATCGCCTCCCCGGTGAGCAGCAGCGGCCGCGCGTCCGCGGCGAACTCCGGGTGCCGGGCGTGCTCGGCGGCGGCGGCCCAGCCGGGCTCGCGCGGGCCGGAGTGGTAGATGACCTCCTGCAGCACCGCGTACAGCGGGTTGGCGTCGAAGCCGGTGCGGGCGGCGACGTCGGCGAGCAGGTGGTGCGCCGGCTCGCCGCGGCGGTCGAGCGCCGTCTCCAGCAGCCAGTGCAGGGCGTCGACGCCGGTGCTCATGCCCAGCGGCATGCCGAGCGCCTGCAGCCGCTCCACCGTCAGCTCCTCGCCGGTCGGCAGGACGACGCCCCCCGCGGCGACCCGGTCGGCGAGCGCGTCGAGCGCCGGGCCGTCGTCGGGGAACGCGCGCCGGAACGCCCGGTTGCGCGCCTCCTGCCGCGGGTACGTCGCGCGGTAGACGTCCTCGGCCGTGGCGCCGACGGGCGGCAGGCCGCCCGTGACCCAGCACGCGTCGAGCGCCTCCGGGTGCCGGGACAGGTACGTCAGCGTCAAGAAGCCGCCGTACGACTGCCCGAGCGTCGTCCACCGCCGGCCGCCGTACACGGTGCGCCGCAGGGCCTCCGCGTCCTCGACGACCGCGTCGGCGCGGAAGCACGCGAGGTAGGCGGCGGCCGTGGCGGCGTCGTCGAACGCGGCCACGTCGACGCCGTCCACGCGTCCCGACCGGCCGGTGCCGCGCTGGTCGAGCAGCACCACGCGGTGCGTACGCAGCAGCGTCGACCACCAGCCGCCGCCGGGCATCGGCCGCGGCGACTGCCCGCCCGGGCCGCCCTGGAGGAACAGCACGAGCGGCAGGTCGTCGGCGTCCTTCGCGGGGTCGACGACCTCGCGCGCGAACACCTCGAGCGTGCCGAACCGGTGCGGGTCCGCCCGGTCCACCGGCACCTCGACGCGGTGCTCGCGCACCCCGAACCCGGTCATCGCGTACTCGTCCACCGCGCCACCCTACGAGCGGCGGGCGCGGTCCCCGCGGTGGCGGGGCGGTGGCGTCAGGACGAGCGGGCGACGAACCCGTCGCCGTCCGCGACGACGTGCCACCGGCGGACGTCCTTGCCGGTGCCGTCACCGGTCTTCTCCTGCAGGACGGCGTCCCGGTCGCCCGCGGTGCCCTGACCGCGGACGACGTGCTCGCCGGTGCGGCCGCGCACCCGCAGGGTGACGGTGCCGGCGAAGTCGCCGATGGCGGCGGGCGCACGGCCGTCGACCTCGAGGACCTCGTAGGGGACTGCGGACACGACGGGGTCGACCGTGTGGTGCGTCATGCTGCTCCGATCGGATGCCGTGCTGCTCACGGCGGTGGGTACGGGCGTGCGGGACGCCGGCGTCCGTGCCGGGGCGCGACGGCGTCCCGGTGCGGACGGCGTCGTCGGGTCGTGCGACCAGCGGCTGTGACGTGGAGCACAGCGACCGTAGCGCGTCCGTGCCCCGCCTGCTAGGGCGCGCCACCTGCCCACCTCGACCCGCCGGACCGACCACCGGGCCCCGCCTCACCTCGCCGCCACCGCGCCCGCCGTCCCCGCCGAGCGCGGTACGTCGCACCGAGCGCGGGTGGTGCACCGCCCGCACTCGGTGGCACGTGCCGCGCTCGGCGAGGGGGCGCAGGTGCCGGTCGCGCGCGCCGGGGTGCCGGGGGAGGCGACGCGAGGTCAGGGGACGCGCGCCAGGACGACCTCCTCCAGGGCGGCGCGAAGCGCCGGCGGGAGCGGCAGGGCGGCCAGGTGGGACAGGCGCACGTGCAGCGGGCGGTCCGCCGTGAGCACCTCGAGCGCGCGGCGCTTGAGCTCGTAGCCCGCCTGCGCGGCGTCGAGCACGCGGTGCAGGCGCCCGTGGACGTCGTTCGGCCGCAGCGCCGGCGCGGCGCCGAGCCCGACGCGGAGCACCGCACCGACCGGCACGTCGGCGACGGTGACGCGCAGGTGCCCCTCGGCGGTGCGCGCGACGACCGGCTCGACGGCGGCCCCCTCGACGACGGCGGCCGGGGAGACGCCGTCGGCCACGGACAGGAACGTCGCCGTCCACGTCCGCGCGGCCGGCAGGAACGCGGTGGCACCGGTCGCCTGCCCGACCGTCAGCGTGCCCGCCGCCTGGTCCCACGCCAGGGGTGTGCGCGCGACGTGCGCGTCGTCGAGGCCGTCGCCCGTGCCGTCGTCCTCGACGAGCGTGAACGCGCCGTCCGCGCCGACGACGACGAGCACCTCGAGGGCCGTCGGCTCCACCGGGTCGTCGCCCGGCACGTCGGCGGCGTCGAGCGGCACGAGCGCCCCCGCCGGCGCGAGGACCGGCACGGTCGTCAGGTCGCGGTGCAGGACGAGCTCGCGGCCGCCGTCGTAGACGAGGCCCGTCAGGACGTCGACCCACACGCCGTCGGGCAGCCACGCGGGCACCGCCGCCGTCGCGGACGCGCCGTCCCGCGGCGACGTCACGGGCGCGACCAGCAGCGACGACCCGAAGAGGAACGCACCGGGCGCGTCGTACGCCTCGGGCTGCCGCGGCCACCGGTGGTACAGCGGCGTCACGAGCGGGACGCCCTCGCGGGCCGCGCGGTGGTTCATCGTGTGCAGGTACGGGACGAGGCGGTGGCGCAGCCGCAGGTACTCGGTCTGCACCGCCGCGTGCTCGGGCGCGAAGGCCCACGGCTCCTTCGTCATGAACGGGTTGTTCGACGAGTGCAGGCGCAGCACCGGCGAGAACACGCCGAGCTGCACCCACCGGGTCGCGAGCTCGTCGTCCTTCGCGCCGAACATGTGCCCGCCGACGTCGTGGCTCCACCAGCCGTAGCCGACGTTCGCGGCGGTCGCGGTGAACTCCGGCTGGAACGCGAGCGACGCCCACGACACCACCGTGTCCCCCGAGAAGCCGACCGGGTACCGGTGCGAGCCCGGGCCGGCGTACCGCGAGAACGTGAGCGGGCGCCGCCCGTCGCGCCCGCTGTCGAGGAAGTGGACGTGGTTGAGCATCCACAACGGGTCGATGCCCGCGACGCGCGAGTGGGACCCCTGCTGCCAGTCGATCCACCAGAAGTCGACGCCCTCGGCCTCGAGCCCGTGGTGCAGCACCTGGAGGTACGCGGTGAGGAACGCCTCGTCGGTGACGTCGAACGCGACGGGGTCGCGCGTCGACGCGTCGAGGCCGAGGGCCGCGCACATCGCCGCGTACGCCTCCTCGTGCGGGCCGACGCCGTCCGCCGGGTGCACGTTGAGCGTCACGCGCAGGCCGCGGGCGCGGACCTCGGCGAGGAACGCCGCCGGGTCGGGGAACAGCTCGCGGTCCCACGTGTACCCCGTCCACCCGCTGCTGATCGACGGGTCGACGTCCGTCACGTGCCAGTCCATGTCGAGCACCGCCACCGAGAACGGCAGGCCGGCCGCACGGAACCGCGCCAGCAGGTCGAGGTACTCGTCGGCGGTGTAGCGGTGGTAGCGGCTCCACCAGTTGCCGAGCGCCCACCGCGGCAGCACCGGCTGCGGCCCCGACAGCGCGTACAGGGCGCGGACCGCCTCGGCGTGGTCGTGCCCGTACGCGAAGACGTACAGGTCGGTGCGGCCGGGCTCGCGCGGCGCGACCCAGCCGTCGGCGGTGAGCAGCAGGGACGACGAGTCGTCGATGACCGCGTACCCGTTGCGGCCGGCCACGCCCGGCTCGAGGGGCACCGGTCCGTCCGCCTCGTCGAGCGTGCGGGCCGTCCCGCCGAGGTTGCGGCCGTCGTCGTCCTGGCCGTACCGCCACACCGAGTGCCAGCTCGTCACCGCGCCGAGCACCGCGACGGACAGCCCGCTCGTCGTGAACGGCCCCCTGTCGTACGTCAGGCGCAGGCGGCGCGTGACGACCTCGAGGTGCGTGCCGCGGTCGACGACGCGGAACTCCGGCACGGGCTGGCGGCGGTGCAGCGCGAACGTCGACGCGCGGTCCTCGAACACGCCGTCCGGGGAGTGCTCGAGCCGCAGCAGGCCGTCGGTGAGGACGGTGATCCGGTAGCGGTCGCCCTGCACGACCGCGGCGGGGTCGGCGACCGGGTGGGCGAGGAGCGTCGGCAGCGGCATGCGTCCATCCTTCGCGCGCGGCCGCGCACCCGCACACCGGGCGCGCGCGGCCACCCGCACACCGGGCGCGGCGCGGCCGGTGCGGGACGGGGAATGGTGCGTCCGTGCGGGCGCGTTGACACCGGCATGCCTCTCACCGGTGAGTACGCCCCGAGCCCCAGCACCTTCGCCCGCGACCAGGCCGAGCGCTACGAGGCCTCCGGCGGCACCGAGGCCGCGACGCTGGAGGGACGCCCGATCATCGTCCTGACGACCGTGGGCGCGCGGAGCGGCAAGCTCCGCAAGACGCCGCTGATGCGCGTCGAGCACGACGGCGAGTACGCGGTCGTCGCGTCCAAGGGCGGCGCCCCCGAGCACCCCACGTGGTTCCACAACATCGTGGCGCACCCGCGCGTCGAGCTGCAGGACGGCGCCGTGCGCAAGGACTACGAGGCGCGGATCGTCACGGGCGACGAGCGGGCCGCCTGGTGGGAGCGTGCGGTCGCGACGTGGCCGGCCTACGACGACTACACGCGCCGGACGGACCGCGAGATCCCCGTCTTCGTGCTCACGCCCGTCGACTGACCCGGCGGCGGCCACATCGGGACGCACGACGCGCCCGGACGCACGACGCGCCCGGTCCCGTGCGGGGCCGGGCGCGTCGCGCTGTCGGGGGTCGGTCAGGCGTGCCCGTCGACCTGCCCGGCCGCGGGACGCGCGACCGCGCGCCCCGCGATGCTGGACACGAGGTCGTTGAGGTCGAGCCCGGTGAGGGACTTGATGACCTCCTGGCCCTCGCCGAGGACCTGGCCGACCGTCCGCGTGACGGCCGACGCGCCGTCGGTCGAGACGACCGTGAGCTGGTCGATGCCGCTGATCGGCTCGGCCGCGGCGCGGACGATCTCCGGCAGCAGCGCGATGACCTGCTGCGCCAGGACGGCCTCGCCCTGCTCGCGCAGCGCCTCGGCCTGGGCGCGGGTCGCCTCGGCGGCGGCCAGGCCCTCGGCTCGGGCGGCCGCGGCGCGCGCCAGACCGAGCGCCTCGAGCGCCTTGGCCTCGGCGAGCTGGCGGTCGCGCTCGGCGTTACCGGCGCGGACGGTCGCCTCGGCGGCGGCCTCGGCGTCCTGCACGGTGGCGGTCTTGTTGGCCTCGGCGATGCGCATGCGCCGGAAGGCCTCGGCCTCGGTGCCGGCGTTGGCGGCGTCGCGCTCGGCGTTGGCGCGCTGGACGGCGGCGTACGCGGCGGCCTCGGCCGGCTTGCGGACGTCGATGTCGAGCTGCTCCTCGGTGACCTTCGCCTTCTCGGCGAGTGCCTCGCGCTCCTGGGTCGCGACGAGGCGGTCCTGCTCGGCGCGCGCGAGCTGGCCGGCGGCGTTGGCCTCGGCGTTGGCGCGGTCGGTCTCGGCCTTGATGCCGGCCTGCTTGAGCGCGAGGTCGCGCTGGCGCTCGGCGATCGACTCCATCGCCTGGATCTTCGCGAACTCGGAGACCTGCTGGGCCTCGGCCTCCTTGACCTCGGCGACCTGCCGCGCGCGGGCGGCCTCGGCGCGCCCGAGGTTGGCGAGGTAGTCGGAGCCCGGCGTCGAGATGTCGGAGATGTTGAGCAGGTCGACCTGCAGACCCTGCTCGGCGAGGTCGGACTTGGTGGAGCTGACGACCGCGTCCTGCAGCGACTTCCGGTCGCTGATGATCTGCTCGATCGTCATGTCGCCGATGATCGCGCGCAGCGAGCCCTCGAGGGACTCCTTGATGACGTCGTTCAGCGTCGCCTGCTGCGAGAGGAAGCGCTGCGCGGCGCGCCGCACGCCCTCCTCGTCACCGCGGACCTTGAAGTTGATGGACGCCTTGATGGCGAGCTTGATGCGGTTGCGGTCGACGCCCTCGACGGTGATGCCGATCTGGCGCTGCTCGAGCGAGATCGGGAAGCCCTGCTGCAGGACGGGCCACACGAACACGCGGCCGCCGACGACGACGCGCTGCCCGGCGTCCGCCGCGGCGGCCTTGCCGGCGCCGCGCCCGACGATGACGAGCGCCTCGTTGGGCGGCACCCGGCGGATGCGCTTGGTGATGAGCGCGATGACCGCGACGAACGCGATGACCAGCGCGGCGACGGCCAGGACGGTCGTCCCGCCCTCGATGAACTCGAACATGGTGTCCCGGCCCGGCCGGGCTCCTTCCGCTGGGTGCCGTGTGGTGGTCGTCCGTGCTGCCGGGCCGCGGCGGTCGCGCCGGCGCGGCCGGGGTGGGGCGGGTGGTGCGGGCTCAGGCGCGCGTCACGCGCACCCGGGAGCCGGAGACCGCGACGACGACGACGCGCGCGCCGGCCTCGATCTCGTCGTCGGCCCAGGCGAGGCGGCTCTCGAGGTCGCGGACGCCCTCGAGCCGGACCTCACCGCCGCCGGGGCCCGTGGTCGCGGTGGTCACGCCGAACGCGCCCTCCAGCGGCGGCGGCGGGGCGTCCTCCGTCGCGGACAGGTTGCGGATGAGCAGCTGCGCGACCACGACGGCGAGCGCGGCGAGCCCGACCGCGAGGACGTACGCCCACACGAGGTCGAGCTCGGACGACAGCGCGATGACCCCGCTGGCGCCGAACACGACGGCACCGGCGCCGACCGCGATGCCGGAGACGCCGCCCTGGCCGATGTCGAACGACTCGAGGAGGTCGCCGAACACGAGCGACGCGAGGAGCACGACGAGGCCGACGGCACCGATGACGAGGAAGACGGTCACGTAACGGGTCCCTCCGGTGGTGGTGGCGGCCAGTATGCCGGAGCATGCCCCGCGCCCGGGCGGCCGGGACCCCCTGTGGGCAGGGCGTTCGGGTGACGGAGGCTGTGGTCGGTTCGGCGTCCCCGGGCCTCGCGGGCCGGTGGTCGTCCAGGTGCGGAACACTCACGGGTAGTTGAGAGTTCAACTGCGATGACAGCCCCGCGCGCACCGCGCGACCCACCGAGCGACGAGCAGGCAGCCATGACCACCACCCCCTTCGAGATGGGCCTCGACACCTTCGGGGACATCCCCACCGACGACGCCGGCGTGCGCCTCACCGACGGCGCCGCGATCCGCCAGGTGGTCGACGAGGCCGTGCTCGCCGACCGGCTCGGCGTCGACGTCTTCACGGTCGGCGAGCACCACCGCGCCGACTACGCGATCTCCGCCCCCGAGGTCGTGCTCGCGGCGATCGCCGCCCGCACCGAGCGCATGCGCGTCGGCACGGGCGTCACCGTGCTCAGCAGCGACGACCCCGTGCGCGTCTACCAGCGGTTCGCGACGCTCGACGCGATCGCCCCGGGACGCGCCGAGGTCATCCTCGGCCGCGGCTCGTTCACCGAGTCGTTCCCGCTGTTCGGCTACGACCTCGCCGACTACGACGTGCTGTTCGAGGAGAAGCTCGAGCTCTTCACGCGCCTGCGCACCGAGCAGCCCGTGACGTGGACCGGCGCCGTGCGCGCGCCGCTGCGCGACGCCGACGTCTACCCGAAGACGGAGTCGGGGAGCATCCCCACGTGGATCGGCGTCGGCGGCACGCCGCAGTCGGTCATCCGCGCCGCCCGGTACGGCCTGCCCGTCATGCTCGCGATCATCGGCGGCGACCCCGCGCGCTTCGCGCCGTACGTCGACCTGTACCGGCGCGCGGCCGACCAGCTCGGCACGACGCCGCACGCGCTCGGCATGCACTCGCCCGGCTTCGTCGCCGACACCGACCACGACGCCGCGGAGATCCTCTTCCCGCACTTCAAGGAGAACCGCGACCGCATCGGCGCCGAGCGCGGCTGGCCGCCGCTGCGCCGGTCCGACTTCGTCGCCGAGATCCAGCACGGGTCCCTCTACGTCGGCTCGCCCGAGACGGTGGCGCGCAAGATCGCCGGCGCCGTCCGCACGCTCGGCGTGCGCCGGTTCGACATGATCTACACGGCCGGCCCGCTGCCCGCGTCCGCGCGGCTGCGCGCCGTGGAGCTCTACGGGTCGCAGGTCGTGCCCATGGTCAAGGAGATGCTGGGGGAGGCCGCGTGACGACGGTCGGGATCATCGGCGCCGGCAAGGTCGGGACCGTGCTGGCGCGCCTCGCGGTCGCGGCCGGCCACCGCGTCCTCGTCGCCGGCTCGGGCGACCCCGAGCGCATCCGGCTGGTCGTCGAGGTGCTCGTGCCGGGGGCCCAGGCGGTGACGGCCGCGCAGGCCGCCGACGCCGACGTGGTCGTCCTCGCCGTGCCGCTGGGCCGCTACCGCGAGCTGCCCGCGCGCGAGCTCGCCGGCCGGCTCGTCCTCGACGCCATGAACCACTGGTGGGAGGTCGACGGCCCGCGCGAGGACCTCACCGACCCCCGGACGTCGTCGAGCGAGATCGTGCAGGCGTCCCTGCCCGGCGCACGCGTCGTGAAGGCCTTCAACCACATGGGCTACCACGACCTCGAGTCCGGGGCCCGGCCCGCCGGCGCGTCCGACCGCCGGGCGATCGCGGTCGCCGGCGCCCCCGCGGACGTCGCGCGGGCCGCCGCCCTCGTCGACGAGCTCGGCTTCGACCCCGTCGTCGCCGGCGACCTGGCCGCGGGTGTCGCGCTCGAGCCCGGCAGCGAGGCGTTCGGTGCGAACGTGGGGCGGGAGGAGCTGGAGCGGATGATCGAGCGGTTCCCGACCAGCCCGCGCGGCCGGCTCGTCGCCGCGGCGCGTGCCGGGAGCGACGCGGTGGCGGGGGAGGGCGGGCGCGCGTCGGCGTGACGGCGTCGGCTCGGCGCGTGGACGGCCCGGTGCGTGGACGGCCCGGTGCGTGGACGGCTCGGTGCGTGGACGGCCCGGTGCGTGGACGGCTCAGTGCGCCGGACGGCCCTCGGCGGCGGCGCGGACGACCCGCTCGACGCGGGCGGCCCGCGTGGCGGGGCGGCGCGCCTCGGCGAGCC
>NZ_JBFTEP010000016.1:0-43379 GCF_047229365.1 Cellulomonas pasadenensis
CTCGCGGGCGTCGGACGCCCCGGCCAGCGTGCCCGGCGCCGCGCCGAGCCCCGGCCCGAACAGGTCCGCGTCGGCCACCTGCACGACCATCACCTCGTGCCGCGTCCGCACCCGGGCGAGCGCCCGGGCGTCCGTCTCGGTCGGCCGCGCCTCGTCCGTCACGACGACGACGAGCGAGCGGCGCGCTGTGCGTCGCAGCACGCGGTCGAGCAGCCGGGCCAGGTCGCCGTCGCCCGCGCCGGGGTCGAACGTGCGCTCCACGCGCCGCAGCAGCACCTCCAGGTGCGTCGACCCGGCGCGCGGCGGCAGCTCGAGCAGACGGCTCGCGTCGCCGGCGACGAGCCCCACGCGGTCGCCCCGCCGGTGCGACAGGTGCGCGACGACGTCCGCGACGAGCTGGGCGACGACGTCCTTGCGCTCGCCGCCCGCCGACGTCGCGCACATGTGCCGGCCCGTGTCGACGACGAGCACCACCGACAGGTTCGACGTCGCGACGTACCGCTTGACCACCGGCTGCGCCGAGCGCGCCGACGCGCGCCAGTCGATGTCGCCGACGTCGTCCCCCGGCGTGTACAGGTGCAGGTCGTCGACCTCGTCGCCGTGGCCCTTCCACACCGCGCGGTGGCGTCCCTCGAGCAGCCCGGTGGCGCGGCGCACCGTGGGCAGGTCGAGGCGCGCGCGCACGAGCGCCAGGCGGGACCGGTCGGGCACGGGTCAGCGCACCGGCGTCACGGGACCGGGACGGCGTCGAACACCGCGTCGACGAGCGACTCGGGGGTGACGTCGTCCGCGAGCGCGTCGAACGTGCGCACCACGCGGTGGCGCAGCACGGCGTGCCGCAGGGCGCGCACGTCGTCGGGCGTGACGTGCCCGCGTCCGTCCCGCAGCGCGACCGCCTGCGCGACGCGCATGAGCGCGATCGACCCGCGCGGGCTCGCGCCCATGCGCACCAGCCGGTCGTGCCCGGGCACCTGCACGGGCCCGCGGCCGCGCGTGGTCGCGACGAGGTCGACGACGTACCGGCGCACCGACGCGTCCACGTACACCTCGTCGACGCGGGCCTGCAGCCAGCGGACCTCGTCGAGGGACAGCCGCTCGGCGTCGAGCGGGCGCGTCATGCGGCCGTCGGAGATGCGGTCGAGGATCTCGACCTCCTCGGCGGGGTCCGGGTAGTCGAGGACCTCCTTCATGAGGAACCGGTCCATCTGCGCCTCGGGGAGGACGTGCGTGCCCTCCTCCTCGATGGGGTTCTGCGTGGCCAGCACCATGAACGGCGTCGGGACGGGGTGCAGCTCGCCCGCGATGGTCGTCTGCCTCTCCTGCATCGCCTCGAGCATCGCCGACTGCGTCTTCGCGCTGGACCGGTTGATCTCGTCGAGCAGCACGACGTTGGCGTGCACCGGGCCGAGCTGCGTCGTGAACGTCGACGTGCCGTAGTTGAAGACCTGGGTGCCGACGATGTCCGACGGCATGAGGTCCGGCGTGCACTGGATGCGGTGGAAGGACCCCGACACCGCGTGCGCGAGCGTCTGCGCCGCCGTCGTCTTGGCCAGGCCCGGGACCGACTCGAGCAGGATGTGCCCGCCGCACATCAGCGCCGTGACGAGGGAGCGGCGCAGGCCCGCCTGGCCGACGACGCGCTGGTCGAAGACCCGGTCGATGCGCTCCGTGAGGGCGACGGCCCTCAGGAGGTCGCGGGAGGAGATCGTGTCGCGGGGAGGCACGGGCCGCGAGGCTACCCGGCGGCCGGCCACCAGAGGCGGACCGCGGCGACGACCGCCGTGTCGCGCGGGGCGTGCGTGCCGGGCACGAGGGCGAGCGTCCACGGGCCGCCCAGGCCGGCGAGGTGGGTCGTCAGCTCGTCGGGCGTGCCGAAGGGGTCGCGCTCGCCGGACACCGCGAGCACCGGGACGCGGACGTCGGGCAGGTGCGCCGTGCGCAGGCGCTCCGGCTGCCCCGGCGGGTGCAGCGGGTACGACAGGAGCAGCAGCCCGGCGGCGGGCAGCCCCTCCGCCACCGCGACGGACGCCATCCGGCCGCCGAACGAGCGCCCGCCCACGACCAGCCGCTGCGTGCCCACGCCGAGCTCGGCGGCGAACGCCTCCGCCTCGTCGCGGACGCGGGCCACTGCGGCCGCGCCCCGCGGCAGGTCGACGCGGCGCACGGCCACGTGCGGCGACAGCGCCGCGTCGAGGGCGACGAGCGTCGCGTGGTGGCGCGTGGCGCTCGCACCCGGCGTCAGCAGCACGCCCGCGACGTCGGCCGGGGCGGCGCCGCGCTGGACGACCCGGACGTCGGGTGCGGCGGTCGGCATCCCCGCACCGTCTCACGACGCCGGCGCCCTGCACGACGCCGCATCTGCCCGGCTCGTCCGGATGAGTGGAGCCGGCCGTGCGCCTGGCCGCGCGACCGTGCCGCTCGTTACGCTGCCCCGCGACCCCCGACGAGGAGGAGCAATGACGCGGTACCGGGTGCACCCGGAGCAGCTGCTGCGCACGGTCGACGCCCTGCGCGACGCGGCGGCCGGCATCGAGGCGGAGCTCGAGCGGCTGGACGCCGAGGTGCGGCGGCTCGAGGGCCGGTGGTCGGGCGAGGCCCGCGAGGCGTACTCGCGGGCGCAGGCGCAGTGGCGGAGCGACCTCGCGGCGTTGAACGCCGTGCTCGACGGCGCGGCCCGCCGCTCCGCGAGCGTGTCGGCGCGCTACACGCAGGCGCGCCGCACCGTGGCCGGCCGCTGGGGCGCCGCATGAGCGCCGCCGGGGACCCCGCGGAGCAGGCCGAGCCGATGCTGCAGCGCCTCGAGGCGCTCGCCGCCCGCGGCCGCGCGCTGCAGGACCGGGCGCGCGAGGTCGAGCAGAACATCCGCACGCTGCTGCCGGACGTGCACACCGACCTGGCCGCGGCCACGGTCGACGAGGCGGGGGTCCTGACGAGCCTGACGTTCGCGCCCGCGGCGGCGGACGCGACGCCGCAGCAGGTCGAGGACGCCGTCAACCTGGCGATCGCGGCGGCCGCCGGTCCGCCCGCGCTGCTGTCCTCGGCGCTGGCGGGTGCGGTCCTCGCCGCCGTGCGCGACGGCGGGCTCCCGACGCCCGTCGTGCACGAGGAGCACGACGGCGCCGTCCGCGTCGACGCGCTGCTCGGCCGGCCCGGTCGGGTCCACCTGCGCCCCGACCTCCTCGAGCGCACCGCGCTGACCGCCGTCGCCGAGATGGTCGTCGCCGCGCACGCGGCTGCCGCCCGTGCCACGGCGCCGGCACCCGTGCCGGACGCACCCGCAGCCGACGCACCCGCCACCGACCTCCGGGAGGACGACCGTGTCTGAGACCGGTGTGGAGTGGGACGCCGACGACCTGCGGGCCGACGCCACGGACCACTGGGACCCGTGGTCGGACCGCCTGCGCGGCTACGCCGAGGCGGCGACGGCGGCGTACGCGCCGGTGACCACGCAGGACTGGTCGTTGATCCCCGGCGCGCAGGACGTCCGCGTGGCGTTCGCGACGTTCCTCGGGCAGGTCACCGGGTTCCTCGGGGAGGGTGCCGAGGTGATGGAGGGCATCGCCCGCACGCTGCTCGGCACCGCCGCGGACTACGTCGAGGCCGAAGAGGGCAGCACCGCCGAGCTGGCGGAGATCCAGGCCGAGCTGGAGGGGCTCTGATGGGGTACGTCGAGGCGATCAAGGCCTTCGAGCACGGACGGCTGGCGGACGCCGCGCAGACGGTGCGCACGCTGCGGGCCGGGTGCGACCCGGTCATCCGCCAGCTCGTCAACGTCTACCTGGACACGTTCCCGCCGTTCCCGTTCAAGGACCGCGTGGCGGACGAGATCGCGGAGCAGGTCATCGAGGTCGTGCAGGAGGTGTGCGACCAGGTCCTGGAGTCGATCGCGGCCCTCGACGAGGTCGTCGACTGGATCGGCGGGCCGGAGGCGCTGCGTGCGGCCGCCGCCGCGCTCGAGACCACGGTGAACGCTCCGGTCGCCCAGCTCTCGCTCGACATCGACGGCGCCGCGCTGCCCGCGCTGTCGTCGTGGGTCGACCTGCCGACGTCCGAGGTGTACCGCGACGTGCGCGGCGCGCAGGTCGACGAGCTCAACCGGCTGCCGCAGCTCATCACGAGCCTGCGGACCGTGCTGCGCGGCATGGCCGACGCGATCGAGCAGTTCTACGTCGAGCTCGGCATCGCGATCACGGGCGCGCTCGTCGCGGTCGGCAGCCTCGTGCTCGCGGTGCTGGAGGCGGCCGGCGTCATCACGATCCCGCTGGCCGTGGTCTCGATCGTCACCGCGATCATCGGCGCCGTGGGTGCGGTCGGCGGCATCATCGCCCTGGTCGTCACCACGACCCAGGTGCAGGGCAACCTGCTCGACACGGCGCGGACCGGCTTCACGCGCACCTGGGCGAACCGCGACAAGTTCGCGACGGTGCAGTGACGGGACCGGTGCGGGCCTCGGCGCGGGCCGCCGGCTGCGCGGGGTGCCCGTGAGCGCGCGGCTCGTGCGTCCCGGCGCGGCCCGCGGCACGCGCGCGCTCGTCCTCGCCCTCGTGGTCGTCGTCCTGCTCGCCGCCCTCGGCGTGGTGGTGGCCGGCGTGGTGCTGCTGCGCACGACCAGCGACCCGCACCCGTCGCCGGCACCCCACGCGGAGCAGTACCTCGACGCGCTCGCGACGGGTGACGCGACGACGGCGCTCGCGCTGAGCGGCCCGGACGACGCGTCGCTGGCCGTCGGCAGCACGGCGCTGCTGCGCGACGACATGCTGGCCGGGGCGGTGGCACGCATCGCGGACGCGCGGGTCGACGACGTCACGGTGTTCCCGGAGGACGCCACGGTCGACGTCACGTTCACGCTGGCCGGCGACACCTACCGCGAGACGCTCGCCTACGCCTGGGACGAGACGGACGACGACTGGGTCCTCACGCGCGGCCTCGCGGGAACGCTGTCCGTCACGGCGCTCCCGGCCCACCCCGTGCCGTTCGCGGTCTCGGGGGTGCGTGCCGACGACGACCCGGCCCTGTGCCGCGACGGCCGTTGCGGGCCGGACGAGGAGCAGCTGCTCTTCCCGGCGGTCTACGACGTCGCGGTCGACCTGACCGGCTGGGCGTTCGACCCGGCGGAGAACCGGCCGACGGAGCAGGAGGTGCGCGTCGAGCCGCGCGGCGACGCGGACCTGCGCTTCGTCGCCGAGCCGCCCGCGGGCTGACGCACCGCCGGTGCGTACCGGTGAGTACGGTGGGCGGGTGAGCGAGGGGACGGGACCGGCGGCCGGTGCGACGGGGCAGGACGTCCGCGGACGCGTCGTCATGCAGGTGCGCTGGTCCGACGTCGACCTGTTCGGGCACGTCAACAACGCCGCGTTCCTGCGGTACCTCGACGACGCGCGGTTCACGCTGTTCCCGCGGATGGGCGTCGACGAGGCCGGTGCGATGACGGCGTCGCTGCTGGTCGTCGTCAAGCACGAGATCGACTACGTCGCGCCGATCCGGTTCCGGCTGGCGCCGGTCGTCGTCGAGGTGTGGGTGCCGCGGCTCGGCCGGTCGTCCGTCGACTTCGCGTACGAGGTGCTCGACGGCGACGGGCCCGGCGCCGGCGTCGCACTGCGGGCGCGCTCGCGGATGGTGCAGCTCGACCGCGCGTCGCACACGCCGCGGGCGTTCACCGCCGAGGAGCGCGCGTCGTTCGCCGCGTATCCCGGGGCCGAGCCGGCGCTGCGCGGCTGGTGAGGCCGCGCGCGTGACGGACGCCGCACGCGCGCGCTTTGCCCGGGCCGCCCGCGGCCGAGGACGATGGCGCCCGTGACGACCCCGCGGCTCCACCTCGTGCTCATGCTCGCCCTGACGTTCACCACGGGCATCATCGACGCCGTCGGCTACCTCGGGCTCGACCGGGTCTTCACCGCGAACATGACGGGCAACGTCGTCATCCTCGGCATGGCGCTGGCGGGCGCGGACGACCTGCCGGTGCTCGGCCCGGCGGTCGCCCTCGTGGGCTTCATGGCGGGCGCCGCGCTGGGCGGGCGCGTCCTGCGCCGGTCCGCCGCGGGGTGGACGCACCGGTCCACGACGACGTTCGGCACGACCGGTTTCATGGCGGTGCTGCTCGGCGTCGCGTCGCTGGTCGCGCACCCCGAGGAGGGCACCGCCTGGGGCGTCGCGGTCACCACGCTGCTCGCCGTCGCGATGGGCCTGCAGGCGGCCGCCGCGCGCCGGCTCGCCGTCAAGGACGTCACGACCGTCGTCGTCACCTCGACGCTCACCGGCTTGGCTGCGGACTCGCGGCTCGCCGGCGGCACCGGCGACTCGTGGGCGCGCCGCCTGCTCGCGGTCGTGCTCATCCTCGCGGGCGCGGGCGTCGGCGCGCTGCTGCTGCGGGTGGGCGACGCCGGCGTGGGCGTCGGCATGCTGGTCGCGGGCGTCCTCGCGCTCGTCGTCGCGCTCGTCGGCCACGCCCGCCGCGAGCGCGAGACGACGCCCGCCCCCTGACCCGCCCGGCCGCCCGCTCCCCGCACCCGGCCGCTCGGCGCCCGTCTGCCCGTCGTCCACGACGAACGGGCTCCGGTGTGCGGTCCGGACGTCGCGACCGCACACCGGACCCCGTCCGCCGTGGACGGCCGCTCGTGACCGGCGGGACGGCCGGCGCGGAGCCCGGGGCGGCCCGGTGCGTCAGGCGCTCGCGTCCAGGCGGGCCGCGACGTCGGCCGGGAAGCCACCGGTCGCGATCGGGCTCCACCGCTCCGGCGTGATGCGCAGCAGGCTCTTGCCCTGCAGGCGCATCGCGGCGCGGTACTCGTCCCAGTCCGGGTGCTCGCCGGCGATGCAGCGGAAGTAGTCGACGAGGGCGTCCTCCGCCTCCGGCATGTGCAGCACCTCGGCGGTGCCGTCGACCTGCACCCACGCGCCGTCCCACTCGTCCGACAGCACGCACACCGAGACGCGCGCGTCGCGCTCGGCGTTGCGCGTCTTCGCGCGGTCCGGGTACGTGGAGACCACGATGCGGCCGTCCTGGTCGACGCCGCCGCTGACGGGCGAGAGCTGCGGGCGGCCGTCGGTGCGCGCCGTCGCCAGCAGCATGTGGTGGCGCGGGCGCACGAAGTCGAGGAGCGCGGGCAGGTCGACGGTCGTGGTGGTGGCGATGGAGCGCGGCATGCGCACGACAGTACGTCGCCGGTCCGTCCCGTATCCGCCTGCGGCGAACACGGGACGTCCGGGCGGTACCCCGCCGTTAGCATCGAAACACGCCGCCTTCGCCGGCACCGCGCGCACCCCTGCCGCACGGTCCTGACGGGGCACGCCGCTCGTGAGGAGTGCACATGTTCGAGAGATTCACCGACCGAGCCCGCCGCGTGGTCGTCCTCGCCCAGGAAGAGGCGCGGATGCTCAACCACAACTACATCGGCACCGAGCACATCCTCCTGGGTCTCATCCACGAGGGTGAGGGCGTCGCGGCCAAGGCCCTGGAGTCGCTCGGCATCTCGCTCGAGGCGGTCCGCGCGCAGGTCCAGGAGATCATCGGCGAGGGCCAGCAGGCGCCGTCGGGCCACATCCCCTTCACCCCGCGGGCGAAGAAGGTCCTGGAGCTGTCGCTGCGCGAGGCGCTGCAGCTCGGCCACAACTACATCGGGACCGAGCACATCCTGCTCGGGCTCATCCGCGAGGGCGAGGGCGTCGCCGCCCAGGTCCTCAACAAGCTCGGCGCCGACCTCAACCGCGTGCGCCAGCAGGTCATCCAGCTCGTCTCCGGCTACCAGGGCAAGGAGCCGGTCGCCTCGGGCGGCCCGGCCGAGGGTCAGCCGTCCGGCTCGGCCGTGCTCGACCAGTTCGGGCGCAACCTCACGCAGGCGGCGCGCGACGGCAAGCTCGACCCGGTCATCGGGCGCGAGAAGGAGATCGAGCGGGTCATGCAGGTGCTGTCCCGCCGCACCAAGAACAACCCCGTGCTCATCGGCGAGCCCGGCGTCGGCAAGACGGCGGTCGTCGAGGGGCTCGCGCAGGACATCGTCCGCGGCGACGTCCCGGAGACGCTGCGCGACAAGCAGCTCTACACGCTGGACCTCGGCGCGCTCGTCGCCGGCTCCCGCTACCGCGGTGACTTCGAGGAGCGCCTGAAGAAGGTCCTCAAGGAGATCCGCACGCGCGGCGACATCATCCTGTTCATCGACGAGATCCACACGCTCGTCGGTGCGGGTGCCGCCGAGGGCGCGATCGACGCCGCGTCGATCCTCAAGCCCATGCTGGCCCGCGGCGAGCTGCAGACCATCGGCGCCACGACGCTCGACGAGTACCGCAAGTACGTCGAGAAGGACCCGGCCCTGGAGCGCCGCTTCCAGCCGATCCAGGTCTCCGAGCCGAACCTGCAGCACGCGATCGAGATCCTCAAGGGGCTGCGCGACCGCTACGAGGCGCACCACCGCGTGTCCATCACGGACTCCGCGCTCGTGGCCGCCGCGACGCTGGCCGACCGGTACGTCAACGACCGGTACCTGCCGGACAAGGCGATCGACCTGGTCGACGAGGCCGGCGCCCGCCTGCGCATCCGCCGCATGACGGCTCCGCCGGAGCTGCGCGAGCTCGACGAGCAGATCGCCGAGACGCGCCGCGACAAGGAGTCGGCGATCGACGAGCAGGACTTCGAGAAGGCCGCGCGCCTGCGCGACGAGGAGAAGCAGCTCGGGCTCAAGCGCGCCGAGAAGGAGAAGGCCTGGAAGAACGGCGACCTGGACGCCGTCGCCGAGGTCGACGAGGAGCTCATCGCCGAGGTGCTGGCGAACGCCACGGGCATCCCGGTGTTCAAGCTCACCGAGGAGGAGTCCAGCCGGCTCCTGCACATGGAGGAGAACCTGCACAAGCGGGTCGTCGGCCAGGACGCCGCGATCAAGGCGCTGTCGCAGGCCATCCGCCGCACGCGTGCGGGCCTCAAGGACCCGAAGCGCCCCGGTGGGTCGTTCATCTTCGCCGGCCCCACGGGTGTCGGCAAGACCGAGCTCGCCAAGGCGCTCGCCGAGTTCCTCTTCGGGGACGAGGACGCGCTGATCCAGCTCGACATGTCGGAGTTCTCCGAGAAGCACACCGTCTCGCGCCTGTTCGGCTCGCCCCCCGGGTACGTCGGGTACGACGAGGGCGGTCAGCTCACGGAGAAGGTGCGCCGCAAGCCGTTCTCGGTCGTCCTCTTCGACGAGGTCGAGAAGGCCCACGCGGACATCTTCAACTCGCTGCTGCAGATCCTCGAGGACGGTCGCCTGACCGACTCGCAGGGCCGGGTGGTCGACTTCAAGAACACCGTCATCATCATGACCACCAACCTCGGCACGCGGGACATCGCCAAGGGCGTCCAGACCGGCTTCCAGGCCGGCGGCGACCTGTCGACGTCGTACGAGCGCATGAAGGCCAAGGTCAACGACGAGCTCAAGACGCACTTCCGTCCGGAGTTCCTCAACCGCGTCGACGACGTGGTCGTCTTCCCGCAGCTCTCGCAGCCGGAGATCTTCCAGATCGTCGACCTGATGATCGCGAAGCTCGACAAGCGTCTGCGCGACAAGGACATGGGCATCGAGCTCACCGAGGCGGCCAAGCGCCTGCTCTCGGAGAAGGGCTACGACCCGGTCCTCGGGGCGCGTCCGCTGCGCCGCGCGATCCAGCGGGAGATCGAGGACGTCCTGTCCGAGAAGATCCTGTTCGGCGACCTCAAGTCGGGCGAGCTGGTCGTCGTGGACGCCGAGGGCGAGGGCCTGCTCGGGGAGTTCCTGTTCCGGGGCGTCCCGCGCAGCGAGCGGGACAAGGAGCCGGTCGGCGTGGGTGCGCCGGTCGGGACGCCCGGCTCGGGCACCGACGTCCCCGCCGCACCGCCCGCCGCGAGCCGCGGCGACGGCGGCACGGGGCTCGCGCCGCTCTGACGCGCACCACCCGCTGACACCCGAGGCCCCGGCCCCCTCCACGGGGGCCGGGGCCTCGGCGCGTCCGCCGCTCGGCGACGACGACGCCGAACGGCATGCGGGTGCCGTTCCCGGCGGTGGGAAGGGCAGCGGTATCCCGCTCGGCGGGGTCGTCGACTTGTGCGGGGGGCGGGGAGATGTCGTACTGGGGGCGCCGCGCGGTGCGGCGCCGCGACGGACGGGGTGACATGGCGGAGACGGACCTGGTGCAGCTCGTCGACGAGCACGGGACGACGACGGGGCAGACGCAGGTCGGGGACGCGCACGCCGCGCCGGGGCTGCTGCACCGCGCGTTCTCGGTGGTGGTCGTGGACGACGCCGGCCGGATGCTGCTGCAACAGCGCGCCGACGCGAAGCTCCGGTTCCCCGGCCTGTGGACCAACGCGTGCTGCGGCCACCCGGCCCCGGGCGCGGACCTCGCGGCGAGCGCCGCCCGCCGCGTGCGCGAGGAGCTCGGCGTCGACCTGGTCGACGCGCACGAGGTCGGCACGTTCCGCTACCGCGCCCTCGACGCCGGGTCCGGCCACGTCGAGACCGAGTACGACCACGTGGTCGTCGGCCGCGCCGCCGGCGACCTGCTGCCGGACCCCGACGAGGTCGGGGACACGCGGTGGGTCACCGCGGAGGAGGCGCACGCGCTCGTCGACGCCGGCGTCACGACGCCGTGGTTCGTCGACGTGCTGCGGATCGTGGCGCCGCGCACGGTCGACGCGGACTGAGCACCGGGACGCGCCCGGCGACGTCCGGCCGTCCACCCGCCGCCCGGCGGGCGGGCGACGACCACTGACCGCCGTCCCCGCGCACGCCGGAGGGGACGGCCGCGTCGGCCGTCCCCTCCGGGCCCCGTCAGCGTCGGCGGAGCGACGCGTCCGCCAGGGCCGGCGGCTGCCAGCCCTCGTCGGCCGGGTTGAACGTCGTGCCGGGCGGCACGATGCGGTCGATCTCGTCGAGGACGTCGGCGGTCAGCCGCACGTCGAGCGCGGCCAGCGCCGCGTCCAGGTGCTCCGGCGTGCGCGGGCCGATGATCGCGCTCGTCACGGCCGGGTGCGCGAGGACGAAGCCCAGCGCGAGCTGGACGAGCGTGAGCCCGGCGGCCTCGGCCACCTTGGTCAGCTGCCGGACGGCCTCCGCCTTGGCGACGTTCTCGGGCAGCGCCGGGTCGTGCCGCTCGGGCTTGCGGCGGTGCCGCGCGGTGTCGCGCAGCGCGGTGTCGAGCGGGCGGCCGGACAGCCAGCCGCCGGCCAGCGGGCTCCACGGCAGCACGCCGAGCCCGTACTCCCGCGCGACCGGCAGCACCTCGCGCTCGGCGGCGCGGGCGAGGACCGAGTAGGGCGGCTGCTCGGTGACGGGGCGGGCGTAGCGGCGGTCGGCCGCGACCCACTGCGCCTGCACGAGCTGCGACGGCAGGTACGTCGACGTGCCGACGTACAGGACCTTGCCGGCGCGCACGAGGTCGTCGAGCACGCCGAGGGTCTCGTCGAGCGCCGTGCCCGGCGTGGGCCGGTGCAGCTGGTAGAGGTCGATGCGGTCGGTGCCGAGGCGGCGCAGCGAGTCCTCGACCGCGCGGACGATCCAGCGGCGCGAGGTGCCGGCCTGGTTGACGTCGTCACCGAGGCGCCCGTGCACCTTGGTCGCGAGCACGACGTCGTCGCGGCGACCCGCGAGGGCCTTGCCGACGATCGTCTCGGACTCCCCGCGGGCGTAGACGTCCGCGGTGTCGACGACGTTGATGCCGGCGTCGAGCGCGCGGCGGATCAGCGCCACCGCCGCGTCGTGGTCGCCGTCGCCCCACGCGCCGAAGTTCATCGTGCCGAGCGTCAGGGGTGTGACCTGCACGCCCGTGCGGCCGAGCGGGCGGTACGTCGTCATGCGAGGGCTCCTTCGAGGGCGGGGGAGGGGGAGGACGTCACGGAGGGCGCGGCGGCGAACCGCGACGCGGGCCGGTCGAGCCCGTAGTGCTCGCGCAGGGTCGTGCCGGTGTACTCGTGCCGGAACAGGCCGCGGGCCCGCAGGATCGGCACGACGTGCTCGACGAACGCGTCGAAGCCGCCGGTCAGGTAGGGCGGCATGACGTTGAACCCGTCGGCGGCGCCGCGCGTGAACCACGTCTCGAGCAGGTCGGCGACCTGCTCGGGCGTGCCCGCGACGAGCTTGTGCCCGCGCGCGCCCGCGAGCCGGTGCAGCAGCTGGCGGGACGTGGGCCGCTCGCGGTCGACGATGTCGAGCACGAGGCGGAACCGGCTCGACTCGGCGCGGTCGCCTGCGACGACGACCGCCTCGCGCGGGAACGGCTCGTCGAGCTGGTCCTCGCGCAGTTCGACGCCGAGCAGGCGGCGCAGCAGGTCGATCGAGTACGCGGGCTGCGTGAGCTCGTCGAGCTCGCGCTGCAGGGCCTTCGCCTCCGCCTCGGTGGAGCCGAGGTAGGGGCTGATGCCGGGCAGGACGAGCACCCGGTCGGGGTCGCGACCGAGCGCCGCCGCGCGCGCCTTGAGGTCCGCGTAGTACTCCTGCGCGTCGGCGAGCGTCTGGTGCGCCGCGAACACCGCCTCGGCGTGCCGCGCGGCGAACGCACGGCCGTCCTGCGACGTCCCCGCCTGCACGTACACCGGCCGGCCCTGCGGTGTGCGCGGGGTGTTGAGCGGCCCGCGGACGCGGAACCGCGTCCCCACGTGGTCGATCGTGTGGATGCGGGCGGTGTCCGCGAACACCCCCGATCCCGGGTCGGCGACGACGGCCCCGTCCTCCCACGAGTCCCACAGCGCCGTGACGACGTCGAGGAACTCGTCGGCCCGCGCGTACCGGTCCGCGTGCGTCGGGTGCTCGTCGAGCCCGAAGTTCTGGGCCGCGCCCGGCGCCCCGGTGGTGACGATGTTCCAGCCCGCCCGCCCGCCGGACAGGTGGTCGAGGCCCGCGAACAGCCGCGCGAGGTCGTACGGCTCCGAGTACGTGGTCGACGCCGTGCCGATGAGGCCGATCCGCTCGGTCGACGCCGCGAGCGCCGACAGCAGCGTGAACGGCTCGAGCCGGAACCGCGTCGCGTACCGGATGTTGTCCGCGAGCGACGGGCCGTCGGCGAGGAACACCGCGTCGAACCGTGCCGCCTCCGCGGCCCGCGCGAGGCCCTGGTAGTAGGCGAGGTCCAGCACGCGGTCCGGCGCGGAGGCCGGGTGCCGCCAGGCGGCCTCGTGGTGCCCGCCCGGGTAGACGAACAGGTTGAGGTGCAGCTGCCGGGCGCTCACGCGACCACCTCGGCGGCCTCGCGGCGGGCGCGGGTGTGCGGGTTCTCCGGGCGGGGCAGCCCGTAGTGGTCGCGCAGGGTCGTGCCGGTGTACTCGGCCCGGAACAGCCCGCGCTCGACGAGCACCGGGACGACCTGGTCCACGAACTCCTCCAGCCCCGACGGCAGCACCGCCGGCATGACGTTGAACCCGTCGGCGGCGCCGGCGTCCCACCACTCCTGGATCGCGTCGGCGACCTGCTCGGCCGTGCCGGAGAACGTCCGGTGCCCGCGACCGCCGCCGAGCCGCCCGATGAGCTGCCGGACCGTCAGCCGCTCGCGCCGGGCCAGCTCGACGATCAGCGTGTACCGCGACTTCGCCCCCTCGATCTCGTCCTCGGACGGCAGGTCGGCGGGCAGCTCGCGGTCGAGCGGCAGGTCCTCGGGGGCGACGCGCAGCGTGCGGGCGAGCTGCTCGCGCGCGTGCTCGGGCCGGATGAGCCGGTCGAGCTCCTCCTCCTTCTCGCGGGCCTCGGCCTCGGTCGCGCCGATGACCGGCACGATGCCCGGCAGCACGAGCACCTGGCCCGGGTCGCGGCCCCACCCGACGGCCCGCCGCTTCAGGTCCGTCGCGAACGCGAGCGCGTCGTCGAGCGTCTGCTGCGCCGTGAACACCGCCTCCGCGTACCGGGCCGCGAGGTCCTTGCCGTCCTCGGACGAGCCCGCCTGCACGAGCAACGGGTACCCCTGCGGCGACCGCGGCGTGGTCAGCGCGCCCGCGACGCGGAAGTGCTCGCCGACGTGCTGCGGCGGGTGGATGCGGCTGCCGTCGCCCCACACGCCCGCGGCCTGGTCGAACAGCTCGACGTCGTCCTCCCAGCTGTCCCACAGCTTGAGGGCCACCTCGAGGAACTCCGCCGCGCGCTCGTAGCGCTCGCGGTGCGTCGGCAGGGCGTCGAGGCCGAAGTTGCGGGCCGAGTCCGCGTGGGCCGTCGTCACGACGTTCCACCCCGCGCGGCCACCGCTGACGTGGTCCACCGACGCGAACCGGCGGGCGAGGTTGTACGGGTCGTTGAACGTCGTCGACGCGGTGGCGATGAGCCCGATGCGGCTGGTGACGGCCGCGATCGCCGTGAGCACGACCGTCGGCTCGAGCGTGCCCGCCGGGCGGCGCGCGACGTCGCTGAACAGCGCCGGGCCGTCGGCGAAGAAGATGGAGTCGAGGTGCCCGCGCTCGGCGGTCTGCGCGAGGCGCTGCAGGTGGGCGATGTTCGTGCTGGCGTGCTCGGGCCGCGACTCCGGCAGGCGCCACGACGCCTCGTGGTGGCCCGTGCTCATGAGGAACGCGTTGAGGTGCAGCTGCCCCGCGCGGCGGGGTCGGCGGTCGGTCATCGGGTGCTCCCGGGGGTGGTGGCGGGACGGGCGGGGCCGGCGGCCGCGACGGGGTCGGCGGCGTCGGCGGTGAGGGGCGTGGCGGCCGGCGCGGGCGGGACGACCGCCGGGACGACGGGCGGGACGCCGAGCGCGTCGAGCAGGCGACGGCGCAGGGCGGCGAAACCGGGCTCCGCCGGGTCGCGGTGCGTCACGGGCACGTCGAGGGCGATGCGGCCCTCGTCGAGCACGACGACGCGCTGCGCGAGGACGATCGCCTCGTCCACGTCGTGCGTGACCAGCAGGACGGCGGGCCGGTGCCGCGCGCACAGGTCGCGCAGCAGGCCGTGCATCCGGGTGCGCGTGAGCGCGTCCAGGGCGCCGAACGGCTCGTCCGCGAGCAGCAGCTGCGGCTCGCGGACCAGCGACCGCGCCAGCGACACGCGCTGCTGCTCCCCGCCCGACAGCTCGGTGGGCCACGCGCGCTCCCGGCCGGCCAGGCCGACCTCGGCGAGGCGCTCGCGGGCCAGGTCGTCCGCACCGCGACCGCGCAGGCCGAGCGTGACGTTGTCGAGCACGCGGGCCCACGGCAGCAGCCGCGAGTCCTGGAAGACGACCGACACGCGCTCGGGCACCGCGACCGTGCCGCTGCCGTGCACGTCGTGGTCGAGGCCGGCCAGCGCACGCAGCAGGGTGCTCTTGCCCGAGCCGCTGCGGCCCAGGATCGCGACGAACTCGCCCGGCGCGATGCTCAGGTCGAGCCCCCGCAGGACGCGCCCGTCGCCCTCGCCGAGCCCGTAGGCCCGGACGAGGTCCCGCACCAGCACGGTGCCGTCGGCCGTGGTGCGGCGCTCGTCGGCGAGGGTGCCGTGCGCGGGCGCCGGGACGTCGGAGCGGCGCGGGAGCCGCGCGTCCTCCGTGGGGCCGGGGGCGGTCAGTCCGCCAGCGTGCGTCGCCATGCGAGCGCCCTCCTCTGCACGATCCGGACGAGCAGGTCGGAGCCGTAGCCGAGGACGCCGTACAGGACCAGGCCGACGACGATCACGTCGGTCTGCCCGTACGTGCGGGCGAGCTCCATCATGTAGCCGATGCCGGCGGTGCCGTTGATCTGCTCGACGACCACGAGCGCCAGCCAGGCGCCCGTCACGGCGAACCGCAGACCGAGCAGGAAGCCGGGCAGCGCGCCGGGCAGGACGACGCGGCGCACGAACGCCCAGCGGGACAGCCCGACGGTCTCCGCGAGCTCCACGTACCGGGCGTCGATGGACCGCAGCCCGTTGTGCGTGTGCACGTACACCGGCACGAGCACGCCCAGCAGGATCGTGACGACCTTCATCGTCTCGCCGATGCCGAGCCACAGGATGAGCAGCGGCAGGAGCGCGAGGCTCGGGATGGCCCGCTTGACCTGCACGGGCCCGTCGACGAGCGCCTCGCCCCAGCGGCTCAGCCCGGCGACGACCGCGAGCACCGTGCCCGCGACGATGCCGAGGGCGAGCCCGCTCAGCGCCCGCCCGGCCGAGACGGCGAGGTTCTCCTGCAGGCGCCCGTCGGCGACGAGGTCCGCGGCCGTGGCGGCGACCGTCCACGGCGCGGTGAGCGTGCGCTGGTCGACGAGGCCCGTGGCGCTGCCGAGCGTCCACACGGCCAGCAGGGCGAGCACCCCGATCGCGGCGCCGCCGCGGAGCGGACGGCCGGGGCCGAGGCGGCGGGTCCGGCGGCGCGGGGCGAGCGCGGGCACGGGCGCGCCGCGGTGCAGCGTGCGGGGGAGGGTCAGCGTGGTCACCGGCCGGCCTCCCCGCTGCGGTACGCCTCGGCCGCCTCGGCGATGACCGGCGCGAACCGCTGGTCCCACACGGTCGCGGCGTCGAACGCGTCGTTGCCCGTGGCCTCGGCCAGCAGGTCGACGGTCTCCTGGTGGCGCGCGATGGGCTCGGCCCAGTCCGTCGGGATCTCCGGGATCCCCTGGTGCGCCACGAGGTAGTCGGCGTCGGCCGGGCTCAGGCCCTGGTCCTCGACGTAGTAGCCGGCCTTCCACTCCTCGGGGTGCTCGTGGATCCACAGCTTGGCCTGCGCCCACAGCTGCACGTAGGCACGCAGCGCGGCGGCCTTGGCGGGGTCCTGCACGACCGACGTCGGCGCGTAGAGGTTGCTGGGGTCGTCCCGGAGGCCGTGCCGGACGGTGTGCGCGCCGTCGCCGCCGTACTGCTCGACGTACCGGGCGACCTGCACGCCGCCGAGCGGCGCGATGTCGACCTCCTTCGCCGCCAGGGCCGTCGGGTAGACGTCGCCCGTGCTCGGCAGCTCGACGAGCGTGACGTCGTCCTCGGTGAGGCCCGCCTCCTGCAGCGCGCGGAGCACGATCGCGCCCTGCGCCTGCCCGGGGGAGTAGGCGATCCGCTTGCCGGCGAAGTCCTCGAGCTCCTCGACGCCCTCGACGCCCGGCGCGACGCCGAACTGGTAGATCGGGTTCTCCTGCCAGTCCTGCCGGTACACCGCCGCGACGATGCGCACGTCGAGGCCGGTCCACGTCGCGTGGATCGGCGGGATGTCCGCGACCGCGCCCACGTCGAGCGCGCCGGCGCGGAACGCCTCGGTGGTCTGCGGGCCGCCCGACAGGTTCGCCCACTCGATCTCGAAGCCGAGGTCGGCGTCGAGGTCGCCGCCGGCGATGCGGACGGCCTTCTCCGTGGTCGGGTCGCCGACGACGAGCGTCGTGCCCGGCGGCACCTGCGTGGGCAGGTCGTCGGGGAGCGCGGCCGGGGTGGCGGCGTCGCCCGCGGCGACGCCGGCCGAGGAGCAGGCCGCGAGCAGCGCCGAGGTGAGGGCGGCGAGCGTGACGAGCGCGGTGCGGGGGCGGCGGGCGCCGTGCCGGGCGGGGCGGGTGGCCCCGGGCGGCGACGGGTGGACGAACGGCATGGTGGACCTTCCGGGCAGGGTGGGGACCGCCCCGGACGGTCCGGGGCGGTGGGCGGTCGGGTGGTGCGGGCGGCGGACGAGGACCGCGTGGGTGCGGCGCACGTGGTCGCGGGGCGTGGCGGCCCGGCCGGTGAGGACGGCCGGCGAGGCCGGGCACGGGGCGGCGACGTGAGCGGCGCCGGTCGACCGGCGAGGGGCTCACCGGGCAGGCGGACGCCTCGGTCGGCGCTCACGCCGGTCGGCGCTACGGCCGTCGGTGCTCACGCCGGTGGCGGGCAGGGGCGGCCCGGGGTGCCGGGCGCCGCGCCGGTCGCTCGCTCAGCGACAGCGACACGCGTCGCGACACGCGCGACGCGGACAGGGCCCCGGCACGACGACGACGACGCGGTGCAGCGGCGCTGCGGCGTCGGGTGCGGTCGGTGCGGCCATGCGGAGGACAATTGCATACCGAACTGGTCGGGAATAACCCCGTGCTCGGATGGTGAGACCGTAGCGGCGGCGGCCCGCGCTCGGCCCCGCGGCGGCCGGCGCGGACGGTAAGCGTTTGCCCCCCACCCTGGACGCGGCGCCGCGGCACGGGGTAGGAATGTCGGGACCGCCCGCTTCCCCCGATCACGACCCGCGTCCACCGTGGCGTCTTGAATCGATTCATGACGGATGCCGGCGGTCGCTCCGCCCCCACGTTTCAACGACGAGACGACGAAGGTGACCATGTCCCGACCTGCACGGGCCCACGACCGGGCCCGCAGCCGCACCCGACCGCCCGCCGTCGCGGCGGGCGCCGCCACCGCGCTGGCGCTGCTCCTCGCCGGCGCCCTGCCGGCGCACGCCACCACCGCCGACCCGCCCGCCGCCGACCCGCCCACCGCCGACCAGCCCGCCACGACCGCCGACGAGCCCGTCGGCTCCCTGCCCGCACCCCAGGCCGTCCGGATGGCCCACGTCGTGCCCGGCGCGGTGACCCTGCGCTGGGACGAGGTCGCCGGTGCCACCGGCTACGTCGTCACGCGCGCCGACGCCGTCGACGGCACGTACGCCGAGGTCGCGCGGACGGGGCAGCGCGAGGTGCACGCCACCGACGCCGTCGACACCGCCGTGACGCACTGGTACCGCGTCCGAGCGGTCGGTGCGGACGGCCTGTCCGTGCCGTCGGCGGCGGCCGTGAGCAGCCTCGCGGGGGAGGGGACCGCGCCGACGTTCCCGGAGAGCGGCGTCCTGTCGCTCGACCTCGGGTCCGGTGCCCTGGCGCCCGGCGCCGTCCGCGTCGACGCGACGACGGCCTACTCGCACGAGCAGCGGATCGGCTTCGTCGACCCGTCGCAGGTGACCGCCACGGATCGCGGGGGAGACGACGCCGTGCGGTCCGACTTCGTCAGCGTCGGGGACACCGAGCTCGTCGTCGACCTGCCGAACGGCGACTACACCGTGCGCCTCGTCGCGGGCGACGCGCAGGAGGCGACCGACGTCGCGCTCACGGTCGAGCGCATGGCGAAGGTGCAGCAGACCGCGAAGCCGGCGGGCCAGTTCCTCGAGATGCAGCTCGACGTCGCGCTCGTCGACGGTCAGCTGAACATCGACGTCGGCGGCACGGCGCCCAAGCTCAACCAGCTCGTCATCACGCGGCAGCCCGACCGCACGCCCGCGAGCGAGCCGACGCTGTGGATCACGGGCGACTCCACCGTCCAGACGTACACGGCCGACTACGCGCCGCAGGCCGGCTGGGGCCAGATGATCGACCGGTACCTGTCCGACGGCGTGACGGTGCAGAACAAGGCCATCGGCGGCCGGTCGGCGAAGAACTTCATCAGCCAGGGCCGCCTCGACGAGGTGCTGCGGCAGGTGCGGCCGGGCGACTACGTCGTCGCCCAGTTCGGCCACAACGACAACTCCTACGGCGTCGACGACCGGTGGGCGGCGCCCGCCGACTACCGCAACTACCTGCGGACGTTCGTCGACGGCGCCCGCCAGCGCGGCGCCACGCCGATCCTCGTGACGCCGGTGTCGCGGCGCGCCTGGGACCCGGCGACCGGCAGGTTCCACGTGTCGTTCCCCGACTACGTGGCGGCCGCCGCCGACCTCGCCGCGGAGACGGGCACGCCGCTCGTCGACCTGTCGGCGTCCAGCCGCGCCTACCTGGACGAGATCGGGCCGGAGGCCGCGACGAGCGTGTTCCTGCACGTGCCGGCGGGTGTGTACCCGGGACGGCCGTCGGGCACGACCGACGACACCCACTTCCAGGAGTACGGCGCCATCCAGATGGCCCGCCTGGTCGCGGCCGACCTGGCCACGCTGGACGTGCCGCTGGCCGACGAGGTCGAGGCCGCCGAGCCGCCGGCCGCCGTGCCCGCCGCACCGTCCGGCGTCGTCGCCGGCAGCGTCTCGAACGCGGGCGTGCAGCTGACGTGGACGGCCGTCTTGGGCGCCGACGTCTACAAGGTGTTCCGCAAGGACGCCGACGCCGGGGACGGCGCGTGGGCCCTGGTCACGACGTCGACGCTGCCGCAGGCCGCCGTCACGGGGCTCGTCGAGGGTGCGTCGTACGACCTGCGGGTCGTCGCGATGAACGGCCGCGGCGACTCGGCGCCGTCGGCGAGCGTGCGCGTCACGACCCGCGCGGCGCTGTACCGCTTCGACGTGCAGCTCGCGGGCAACCCGGTCATGCCGGGGTACACCGAGGCGAGCGAGCGCTCGGTCTACACGCCCGAGCAGGGCTGGGGCTGGCTCGACGCCACGGGTCTCGGCGGTCGCGACCGCGGTGTGGCGTTCGAGCCGCCGCCGAACGACCTGCAGCGCGACTTCCTCCTGCCCGGCCCGCAGCACACCTTCGTCGTCGACGTGCCGCGCGGCACGTACGCCGTGAAGACGCACAACGGCGACTGGATCGGCACCAGCCGCTCGAACGTGCAGCTCGAGGGCAAGGACTTCGGGGCCTCCAACGCCGGGCGCGGGGCCGTGTCCGAGAAGGTCAGCCAGCCGGTCGAGGTGACCGACGGCCAGCTGACGCTCGTCATGACGGGCACGTCGTCGCGGCTCAACGGCGTCGAGGTGACGCCGCTGCTGCTCGCGCCGTCGGCGCTCACGGCGGACGTGCGCATCGAGGGCGCGGCGGCTGCGGTCGACCTCGCCTGGACGGGCACCGACGACGCCGCCGGGTACCGCGTGTACCGACAGGCGGACGGCGAGCCGGCGCCGCGGGCGCTGGGCGACGTCGCGGAGGCCGCCTTCACGGACACGACCGCCGACGTCGGCGTCGCGTACCGGTACCACGTCGTCGCGCTCGACCCCACGGGTGTCGAGTCCGTGCCGACGGACGTGGTCGAGCTGACCACGGTCGACCCGGACGTCCCCGTGACGGCCGCGCCCACGGGGGTGCGCGTCGCGGCGACGGAGAAGAACCTGGTCCGCCTCGCGTGGGAGCCCGTCGAGGGCGCGCTGTTCTACCACGTGTACCGCAGCGAGCGGCTCGGCGGTCCGTACGCGCTCGTCGGCCGCGCGACCGACGCCGGGTACGACGACACCGACGTCCTCACCACCGTGCCGTACCACTACCAGGTGGCCGCGGTGAACGCCGGCGGCGAGTCGGCGCGGGCCGCGACGGTGTCCTCGGAGGCGGTCACGACGCTCGTGCGGCAGGCGGAGCGGCTCGACCGCGCGCCGGTCGCCGTCGCGACGGACGAGGGCGTGTACGTCGGCTGGCGCCTGCTCGGCCTGGACCCGCAGGACCTGCCGTTCCACGTGTACCGCGACGGGAAGCGCATCACGTCGACGCCCGTCACCGGCGGCACCAACGTGCTCGACGCCGACGGCGGCGCCGACGCCACCTACCGCGTCAGCACGGTCGTCGACGGGATCGAGCGCTGGGCCACCGCCGAGTTCGGCGTGTGGGACGAGCAGCACCTCGACGTGCCGCTCGACAAGCCCGCCGACGCCTACACGAAGGACGGCCAGCCGTACTCGTACAAGGCCGGGGACGCGAGCATCGGCGACCTCGACGGCGACGGGCAGTACGAGATCGTGCTCAAGTGGGACCCGACGAACGCGCAGGACAACTCCCGCGCGGGCTACACGGGCACCGTCTACGTCGACGCCTACGAGCTCGACGGCACCCGCCTGTGGCGCATCGACCTAGGGCGCAACATCCGGGCCGGCGCGCACTACACGCAGGTGCAGGTGTACGACCTCGACGGCGACGGTCGCGCCGAGGTGACGATGAAGACGGCCGACGGGACGGTCGACGGCGCAGGCGTCGTCCTCGGCGACGCCGGCGCGGACTTCCGCAACTCGTCGGGCTACGTGCTCACCGGGCCGGAGTTCCTCACGGTGTTCGACGGGGCGTCCGGCGCCGCGCTCGACACGGTCGCCTACACGCCGCCGCGCGGCGACGTCGGCGCGTGGGGCGACGCCTACGGCAACCGCGTCGACCGGTTCCTCGCCGGGGTCGCGTACCTCGACGGGGAGCGGCCCTCGGTGGTGTTCAGCCGCGGGTACTACACCCGCACCGTGCTGGCCGCGTACGACTGGGACGGCGCCGAGCTGACGCAGCGGTGGGTCTTCGACTCCGACGTCGAGGGCGCGGAGTACGCCGGCCAGGGCAACCACAACCTGTCCGTGGCGGACGTCGACGGCGACCAGAAGGACGAGATCGTCTTCGGGTCGATGGCCGTCGACGACGACGGCGAGCCGCTGTACACGACCGGCCTCGGGCACGGCGACGCCATGCACCTGTCCGACCTGGACCCGTCGCGGCCCGGGCTCGAGGTGTTCGCCGCGCACGAGTCCATGGGCTCCTCGGGGAACCGGGGCGCCACCTTCCGCGACGCCGCGACCGGCGAGGTCCTCTGGTCGATCCCGGCCACGGTCGACACCGGCCGCGCCGCCGCGGGCGACATCGACCCGCGCCACCCCGGTGCCGAGGGCTGGGCCATCGGCACCAACCAGTGGAACGCCCGCACCGGCCAGCTGCGGTCGGCGTCCGGGGAGCTGATCTCGGAGAAGATCCCCGCGGCCAACTTCCTCACCTGGTGGGACGGCGACCTGCTGCGCGAGATCCTCGACCACGACTGGACCGAGGAGACCCGCACGGGCGTGCCGACCATCTCCAAGTGGGACTGGGAGGACGAGACCGAGGTCGAGATCTACCGGGCCGAGGGCACGCTGTCCGTCAACGACACGAAGGGCAACCCCGTCGTCCAGGCGGACCTCGTCGGGGACTGGCGCGAGGAGGTGGTGACGCGGCTCGAGGACTCCTCGGCGCTGCGGATCGCCACCACGGTCGACCTGACGGACCACCGCCTGCGCACGCTCACGTCGGACCCGGTCTACCGGCTCGGCGTCGCGTGGCAGAACACCTCGTACAACCAGCCGCCGCACACGTCGTACTTCCTCGGCGAGGGCATGGACACGCCGCCGGCGCCGTCCATCGCCTACACGGGCACCGACCCGGGCCCGGGCGAGCGCGTGCCGGGGCCGGCGACGGCCGCACCCGCGCGGGGCGTGCTCTCCCACGACAACTGGGACGGCGACGGCACGTATCGGGTCGTCGTGAACCTGTGGTGGGGGCAGAACGCGCAGCGCGTCGAGCTGCTCGAGAACGGTGCACCGGTCGGGGCGCGCGACGTCGTCGACGCGACGCCGTCGGCCCAGCAGGTCGTCTTCGACCTCGACGGCCGGACGAACGGCAGCTACGTCTACACCGCCGTGCTGACGAACCAGCACGGGTCGACGACGACCACGCCGGTCACCGTGGTCGTGGACCGCGCGACGCCGGGGACCCCGGTCCTGTCGCACGACAACTGGGACGGCGACGGGCAGTACGTGGTCACCATGAACATGTGGTGGGGCACGAACGGCACCACGTACCGGCTCTACGAGAACGGCACGCTGGTGGACACGCAGGAGCTCACCGCCGACGGCCGGGAGGCCCAGCGAGCGGCGACCCCGCTCACCGGCCGTGCACCCGGCCGGTACGAGTACCGCGCGGAGCTCGAGAACGCCGCCGGCGTGACGGAGAGCCGCACGATCACGGTCACCGTCCGTCGGTGACCGCCCCGGGTCGGCGCCCGCCGCTGGGCGCCCACCCGGTCGGCGGGTCGTCGCCGCCCTCCCCGGCGCCCCGCACCGCGGACGGCCCGGCCCTGCGCCGGGCCGTCCGTGCGCCGTGCGCGCCGGCCGCGACGCCCACGTCGGGACCGGTCCGGGTGGGACGGCCGGGCCGTGGCGCGGAGCTCGCGCGGCGAGGACCGTCGTGTCGGGTCAGTCCGTGGGCGGCGTCGTGCCCGTGGGCGTCACGTGCCCGTGGGCGTCGCCGTGCCCGTGGGCGTCGCCGTGCCGGTGGGCGGCGTCGTGCACGCGTCGTCGGCGACCGTCCACCACGTGCGGTCGTCCGGGGCGGCGTCCGCGGTGACGGGCAGGCGCGCGGTCCGCCCGAGCGGGACGCGCAGCGTCCGGCCGCTGCCCACGTGCACGAGCCGCACGCGCGCGCCCGCGCGCCAGCGTCCGCCGCCGTCGACGTCGACGCGCCAGACGTCGTCGGCGTCGCGCGCCAGGGCCGGACCGGACGGTGCCAGGGCCAGGACCTGCCCGCTGCGGGCGTGCCGCAGCCGCACCCGGTCGCCGTCCACCACCGGGCGTGCCGGCGCGGTGGTCCGCGCCGCGCCCGACCCCGCCCGGCTGACGCGCGCCGCGTCCGTCGTCGTCCCGTCGTCCGGGGGCGCCACCTCGACCGCCCACGCCGGCACGTCGTGCGCCACCACGACCGCCGCCGTGCCGTGCCCGGCGAGCGCGCGGCCGCTCCCCACGTGCAGCAGGCCCACGGCGTCGCCGTCCCGCACGGGTGCCGACGGTCGGCGGGACGCGCTCGGCAGCGCCGGCGGGCGCCGCGCGGCGTAGGCGTGCAGGAACAGGCCGCGCCACGTCCGCCCGTCGGAGCCGCGCCAGCCGGTGCCCGTGTCGACGAGCGTGACGTCCTCGCCGGGGTGGTTCGGGTCGAGGACGTGCAGGCGCACGCGCCCGGCCTCGTCGCGGTCGTGCGCGTGGGCCACCACCTGGTGGTTGTCGCCGGCCCGCAGGACGTCCCGGGCGACGACGAGCCCGAGCACGACGGGCCGGCCGGCGGTCAGCGCCCCGAGGACGCCCGGGACCTCGGCGCGCGTGAGGGTGCGGACGCCGTGCAGCGGCCCGCGGTCGTCGTCGGGGAGCACGCACCACGTGAGGAACCGCAGCGCCGACCACGACGCGAACGAGTCGAGCTGCCGCCGCCGCACCAGGTCGGCCACGAGGTGACCGTCCGGCGGGACGCGTCCGGGCGCGAACAGGCGCGCGGGCCAGTGCGGCACCGGGCGCCCCGCGTGCAGGTGGTCGAGGGACGCGTAGGACATGCCGCCGCACCGTCCGGCGGTCGCGACCCGGGTGCCCGTGGGCAGCGTCGCGACGACGTCGACGAACCCGTTGGCGAACGCGAACGCCGCCGCCGGCCGCACCGGCCCGTGACCGTCCACCGCACCTCCCACGCGACCCGTCGGACGGGCCGAGCCTGCCACGCACCCGCCGCCCCGCACACCCCACCGCCGGTGGCCACCCGGCGCGACCGGCCCTGGCGGCCGCCGACCCGGCGGTCGTGCAGCACCGCGCGACGTGACCGCTGCACGACGACCGGTCCGGCGGCGTCGGACGGCTGCGCGCCCTGCGCGCGACGACGGCCCCGGTGCCGGAGCACCGGGGCCGTCGCGGTCCCTGCCTCGTCCGGCCGGTCAGCACACCGGCCCGGGACGCCTCAGCCGATCGAGGCCTCGGTCTCGCTGATGAACTGCTCCGCCGCCTGCTGCGGCGTCAGGGAGCCGAACAGCACCTCCTGGTTGACGCGGCGGATGATCTCCGCGACCTGGCCGGCGCCCACCGGCGGCACGGCGGGGCCGTCGACGATCTCGTCCTCGAGGTCCGCGAGGAACTCGGCGGCGAGCTTGTCCGTCTCGGCGAACTGGTCCTGCACCGCGGCGCGGACGTCCGTGTTGGCCGGCAGGCCGCGGTCGGACAGCAGGATCTCGCCGGCGGCCGTGTCGTTGAGCAGGAAGTCGACGAGCAGCGCCGCCTCCTCCGGGTGCTCGGACCGCGCCGAGATCGAGTAGTACATCGCGGGCTTGAAGTACATGCCGGTGCGCTCGCCCTCGGACTCGCCGGGCACGCGCAGCAGCTGCAGCGGGCGGCCCGACGCGCTCTGGATCGCGCTCAGCTGGTTCGACCAGAACCACGCCATGGCGCCCTTGTTCGTGGCGACGAGCGACTGCTCGGGGCCGGCGGCGTCGATCTCGACCGACGTCGCCGCGGCGGGCGTGCCGCCACCGGCCTGCAGGTCGAGCGAGTGCTGCCACCACTCGGCCATCGTCTCGGGCTCGAAGCCGAGCGTGCCGTCCTCGGTGTACAGCTGCTCGCCCCGCTGGCGGGCGAAGATCGAGAACCCGGGCTCGTTGAAGCCGTAGTCCTGGGCACCGACGATCGCGCCGCCCGACTTCGCGGTGATCTCGTTCGCGATCGCGACGTAGTCCTCCCACGTCCACGTGGTGTCGTCGGGCATCTCGACGCCCGCGTCGGCGAACGCCTGCGGGTCGGCGACGACCGAGTACACGTTGACGCCGCTCGCGACGCCGAACAGCTGGTCGTCGATCGTCCCCGAGGCCAGCACGTTCTCGTCGATCTTGGAGGTGTCGACGTCCAGCTCGTTGATGTCGGCGAGCACGCCGCGGGCGGCGTAGTCGGCGAGGAACCGCTCCTCCTGCGTGATGACGTCCGGCGCGTCGCCGCCCGCGACGCCCACCGCCAGCTTGTCGAAGTAGCTCGTCCAGTCGGTGTAGTCGGCCTCGACCGTGATGTTCGGGTACTTCTCCTCGAACGCGTCGATGACCTCCTGCGTGAGGGTGTGACGGCTGTCGGAGCCCCACCACGACCAGCGGATCGTGACGGGCTCGTCCGAGCCGCCGTCACCGGTGGCGTCGCCGCCGGCGTCGCCGGAGGTGCCGGCGCAGGCGGTCAGGACGAGGGCTCCGGCCGCGAGCAGCGCTCCGGTGCGCAGCAGGCGACGTCGGGTGGTGGGGGTGCGCATGGCTCTCCTTGGGGTGAGCAGGACGGCGGTGTCCGTGCAGGGGTGGGGAGGTGCTGACCGTGGTGCGGGTGGTGCCGTGCGGGTGCAGGGGCTACTTGATGCCGGTGGTGGCGATGCCCTTGACGAGGTACTTCTGGCCGAACAGGAACGCGAGGAAGACGGGGATGATCGACACGATCGACATGGCGAACATCGGGCCCCACGAGCTCTGACCCGTGGAGTCGAGGAAGGTGCGCAGCGCGACCGGCGCGGTGTGCATGTCCGGGCTGGTGAGGAAGATCAGCTGGCTGAAGAAGTCGTTCCAGGTCCAGATGAACGTGAAGATCGCGGTGGTCGCCAGGGCCGGCAGCGCCAGCGGCATCATGATCCGTGCGTAGATGCGCCCGTGACCGCAGCCGTCGAGCCGCGCGGCCTCGTCGAGCTCACGCGGGATGCCGCGGAAGAACTGCACCATGAGGAACACGAAGAACGCGTCCGTGGCGAGCAGCTTCGGCACGATGAGCGGCCAGAACGTGTTGATCCAGCCCACCTGCGAGAACAGGATGTACTGCGGGACGATCACCACGTGGATCGGCAGCATGATCGACATCAGCATGATCGCGAACCACAGCTTGCGGCCGCGGAACTCCAGCCGCGCGAACGCGTAGGCCGCCATCGAGCACGCGACGAGGTTGCCGAGGAGCGAGCCCAGCACGACGATCGCCGAGTTCATGAGGTAGTGCCCGAACGGCCGGGCCAGCGCGTTCCAGCCCTCGGTGTAGTTCGTGAAGTCCGTCTCCGCCGGGATGAGCGACAGGTCGCGGAAGATGAGGTCGGTCGGCTTGATCGAGCTCACGAGCAGCCAGATCAGCGGGTAGATCATCACGACGGCGAGCGTGACGAGCCCGACGTGCTTGAGCACGGAGCGGACGTTCGAGCGCCACGGCGAGGGCTGCCGGGAGGGCCCCGCCTCGGCGGCGAGGGCGCTGGTGCGGGCCGCGAGGGAGCCCGGGGCGGGAGTGGCGGTGGCCGGTTCGGTGCGCACGCGGACCTCAGTCATCGTAGAAGACCCAGAACTTGGAGGCGAAGAAGTTGATCGCCGTGAGCACGGCGACGATGAGGACGAGCAGCCACGCCATCGCGGACGCGTACCCCATGTCGAAGGCCGTGAAGCCGCGCTGGTAGAGGTACAGCGTGTAGAACATCGTCGAGTCCGCCGGTCCGCCGGTGCCGCCGCTGACGACGAACGCCTGCGTGAACGACTGGAACGCGCCGATCACCTGCAGCACGAGGTTGAAGAACACGATCGGCGTGAGCAGCGGCAGCGTGATGTGGAAGAACCGCCGCAGACGTCCGGCACCGTCGATCGACGCGGCCTCGTAGTACATCTCCGGGATCTGCCGCAGGCCGGCGAGGAAGATGATCATCGGCGCGCCGAACGTCCACACGTGCAGCAGCACGAGGGTCCACAGCGCCGTGTCCGGGTCCGACACCCAGCCACGACCCGGCACGTTGAAGAACGCCAGGAACGCGTTGACCAGACCCTCGACGCCGAACACCTGGCGCCACAGGATCGCGATGGCGACCGACCCGCCGAGCAGCGAGGGCAGGTAGAACACCGAGCGGTAGAACGGCAGGCCGCGCATGCCCCGGTCGAGCAGCAGCGCGAGCCCGAGCGCGGCGAGGAGCTGCAGCGGCACGCCGACGAGGACGTACGTGAACGTCACGCGCAGCGCGTTGTGCAGGCGGGTGTCCTCGAGCATCCGCGCGAAGTTGTCGAGGCCGACCCACTCGGGCGGTGCGAGGAGGCTGTAGTCGGTGAACGACAGGTAGGCCGACGCGACCATGGGCCCGACGGTCACCAGCAGGAGCCCGGCGAACCAGGGGGCCAGGAACAGGGCGGCAGCGCGTCCGTCCCCGCGGCGCAGGGGCGCGCGCCCGGGCGCACTGCTCGGGCCTGAGCGCGCCGACCGGCGCAGCTCGGAGACCACGGACATCGTCGATCACCTCTTCGTGCTCGGCGTCACTCCCGGGCGTCGTCGCCCGGGAGGCCTGGGTCCGCGGTGCCCTCCGGTCCGTGCCGCCGCGGGTGCGGGCGGGACGGGCGTTCAGGAGGAAACCGGTTCCCGGCCGGGACGCTACCACGCGCTCCGGGCGTTGGGAACCGGTTTCCCGTGGTGTATGGTCCGGACGAGCGGGGAGCCCGGACGCGTCGACGGAGACGCGGTCGGCGGGGCCCCGCCGGAGCGAGCAGGAGGCCGCACGTGCCCACAGAACGGCCGCAGACCCGCTGGCCGCGCGGCGCCACGACGATCGCCGAGGTGGCCACGGCCGCCGGCGTGTCCCGCGCCACGGTCTCGCGCGTCATGAACGGGCGGGACTCGGTCGACGCGGACATGGCCGCGCGCGTCCGGGAGGTCGCCGAGCGCCTGCAGTACCGGCCGAGCAACGTCGCGCGCAGCCTGTCCCTGGGCCGCACCGAGACGGTGGCCGTCGTGGTGCCCGACCTGGCCAACCCCATGTTCCAGCAGGTGCTGCGCGGCGTCGCCGGGGCGGCGGCCGAGGCGGGGTACCGCATCCTCGTCGCCGACACCGCGGAGCACGCGGGCGACGAGGAGAAGGTCGTCGTCGACGCCCGCATGCGGTGCGACGCGGTCGTCCTCGTCTCGCCGCGGATGCCCGAGCGTGCGCTGCGCGCCCTGCTGCCGCAGGTCCGGCCGGCCGTCGTCATCAACCGCGCGCCCGACGGCACGACGCCGACGCTCGAGATCGACTACGCGGACGGCATCGGCCAGATCGTCGACCACCTGCTCGGCCTCGGGCACCGCCACCTGCTCTACCTGGCCGGCCCGCCCGAGAGCGCCTCGCACCTGCGCCGCCTGGAGGCGCTGCGGGTCGCCGCGGCGCACCGCTCGGGCGTCCGGCTGTCGGAGATGCCGACCGGCGCGACCGTCGAGGCCGGCTACGCGGTCGCGGGCGACGTGCTGGCGGCGCGGCCCACGGCGGTCGTCGCCTACAACGACCTCGTCGCCTTCGGCCTGCTCGCCCGCCTCAACGAGCTGGGCGTCGCCGTGCCCGGCGACCTGTCCATCGTCGGCTTCGACGACATCGAGCTGGCCCGCTTCGCGACCCCGTCGCTGACGACGGCGGCCGTGCCCCAGTCCGAGCTGGGACGGCTGGCGTGGGAGCACCTGCGCCCCGTCCTGGCGGGAGGAGAACCCGTGCAGGACCCCGCGCCCGTCCGCCCGACGCTCGCCGTGCGGGCGAGCACCGGCCCCGTGCCCCCGTCGGTGCGCCTCGCGCGCGCCGCCGAGGGCGGCACCCCGCAGGCCGCCACCGACCCGCTGCGCGACGTCGCGTGGCGGCTCGAGCCGGGCGTCCCCGCCGCCGAGGCGACCGCCGAGCTGGTCGGCGCGTCGACCGCCGCGCACCACGGCGAGCTGCCGCTGGCCCGGTACGTCACCGGCGCCGACCTGCCGCCCGTGCACGCGCCCCGCCCGTACCTGCACCCCGTGCACACCGCGGGCGGCACCGCGCTCACGGACGTCAGCCCCGTCGACCACCGCCACCACTACGGCCTCTCGTTCGCCGTGCCCGTCGTCAACGGCACGTCGTACTGGGGCGGCCGCACCTTCCTGCGGGACGAGGGACCCACCCTGCTGCCCAACCACGGCCGGCAGGTGCCGCGCTCGCGGCGGGTCGCGGGCGGGGCGCTCGTCGAGGACGTCGCCTGGCTCGACGAGCGCGGCGCGCCGCTGCTGCGCGAGGACCGCACGCTCGAGGCGCACCCGTGGCCCGACGCGCGGGCCTGGCTGCTGCGCTGGTCGAGCACGCTGCACGCCGAGCACGGCGACCTGCGCTTCGAGAGCCCGGCGACGAACGGACGGCCGCAGGCCGGGTACGGCGGCCTGTTCTGGCGGCTCGCCGCGGCCGACACGACGTCGGTGCTGGGCGAGGGCCTGGCGGGCGAGCACGCCGTGCACGGCAGCCGCTCGCCGTGGCTGGCGTTCGTGCAGCGCCGCGAGCTCGCGTCCGCGACCCTCCTGCTCGTCCAGCCGCCCGACCAGCTGCGGCCGTGGTTCCTGCGGGTGGCCGAGTACCCCGGCGCCGGGCCGGCGCTCGCCTGGGACGCGGTGACGCGCGTGCCCGCCGGCGGGACGCTCGAGGCCGGGCTCGCGGCCGTGCTCGTCGACCGGGCGCTCGGCGCCGACGAGGCGGCGGAGCTGGCGGCGCGGGCGTGGGCGTGACGGGCACGGGCCCGGCGGGCACGGGCGTGGCGGGCACGGGTGTGGCCGACGTCGCGGTCGTGGGCGTGCACGGGCACGGCGCGTCCCACCTGCGCCGGGTGCGTGCGCTGGCCGCCGAGAGACGCGCGCGGCTGGCCGCCGTCGTCGACCCGCGACCGGTCGCGGGCACCGTGCTGACGGAGCCGGACGCCGACGGCACGGCCCCGCTCGTGCCCCCGGACGCGCGCTGGTACCCCGACCTCGACGCGCTGCTCGCCGACGCGCCCCCCGACGTCGTCGTCCTGTCGACGCCGATCCACACCCACCTGCCGCTCGCGACGGCCGCGCTGCGCGCCGGCTGCGACGTGCTGCTCGAGAAGCCGACCGTCGCGACGCTCGCGGAGCATACGGAGCTGGTCGAGGTCGTCCGCGCCACGGGCCGGCGCTGCCAGGTCGGGTTCCAGACGTTCGGGTCGGGCGCCGCCGACGAGCTCGCGCGCCTGGTCGCGTCCGGGGAGCTGGGCGAGGTGACGACCGTCGGTGCCGTGGGCGCCTGGGTGCGGCCGCGCGCCTACTACGCGCGGGCGGCGTGGGCCGGGCGGCGCGAGCTCGACGGCGTCGCGGTCGTCGACGGCGTCGTGACGAACCCGCTGGCGCACGCGGTCGCGACCGCGCTGAAGGTCGCGGGCGCCACGCGTGCCGACGACGTCGCGTCGGTCGAGCTCGAGCTGTTCCACGCGCACGCCATCGAGGCGGACGACACCTCGTCGGTCGTCGTGCGGACGACCGCCGGCCGGACCGTCGCGGCCGGCCTCACGCTCTGCGCCGCCGAGCGGCAGCCGGCGACCGTCGTCGTGCGCGGCACCGCCGGCGAGGCGACGCTGCGCTACGAGTCCGACGAGCTCGACGTCCGCACGGCGCGCGGCACCCGCACGATCCGCACGGGACGGCGCGACCTGCTCACCGACCTGCTCGACGCGCGCCGCGACCCGGCGGCCCGCCTGCGCTGCGCGGTCGAGGCGACGGGCGCCTTCATGGCCGTGCTCGACGCGGTCCGCACCGCGCCGGACCCCCGGCCGGTGCCCGAGGAGCTGGTCACGTGGGTCGGCACGGGGCAGGACGCGCACCCGGTCGTCACGGACGTCGAGGCGTGGTGCGCCGCGGTCGCCGAGCGCGGCGCGGGATTCGGCGCGGTGGGCGCGCCGTGGGCGGTCCCGGCGGCGGTCCCGGCGACCTGAGGCCCGGGCCCCGGCCCTCTGCCTCCCGGGATCCTGCGCCCGCTCGCCGAGGTCGCCTCCTCGGCGCCGAGGTCGCCGGGACGGGCAGGCGACCTCGCCGCGCACGAGGCGAGCTCGGCGAGGGGGTGGGTCGACCGTGCGGGGCCGGCCGGCCGGCGTCAGTCCTCCGCGTCGAGCGACGACTCCTTGTGCGCAGCCCGCTTGCCGCTCTTCTCGGACTCGACGAGCCAGTACGGCTCGTCCTTCGACGCGCGGAACTGCTGCCCGTCGAACGTGAAGTCCTCGGTGCGGCGCTCGACCGTCTTCCCGTGGGTGCGGCCCTGCGACGTGTTCCAGCTGACCTTCTGCCCCTTGTGCATGCCGTCGACGCTAGGCGCCGGCCGGCGCCGCGGCACCCGGAGCGGGGGTGGTCCGTCGGTGGGAGCTCCGCGGCCGGCACGCCGACGCGCCGCGTCCCGGGTGGGCCGCGGCGCGTCGACGGGCGTTCGCGTCAGCGCACGTACAGGCGCTGCTGCGGGGGAGCGGTGAACGGGTCGCCGAGGAAGAACGACGGGTGCGGCGGCTGGTTGTACGCGGTGTTCTGCCAGGCCAGCGCGACGCGGTACATCGGGTCGTGCAGGAGCGTCGGCACCCGCAGCGACGTGCGGTTCGGCGTCGCGTAGATGCGCAGCGCGGCCTCGTCCGACCGTGCCCAGATCACCTCTTCCCGCCAGTCGCCGAGGATGTCGCCCGACAGCACCGGCGTCGACTTGGTGCCGTTGTTCGACCGCACGGACGCGCCCGTGAGCAGACGCGTGTCGCCGCCGGTGCCGTACTTGTCGATGCGCGTGCCGTCGAGCAGCTCGCGCACCGGGTCGGCGTCCCACCAGGCGAGGAAGTTCGCCGACGACGGCTTGCGCCCGACGGCGGCGCCGTTCGCGGCGTTGCGCAGGTCCGGCTCGGAGCTGGACCACGCCTCGGCGCCCGGGCTGCCCGCCCAGATGTCCGCCGCGACGCCGCGCCCGTTGTCCCCGCCGGACGGGGAGCGCCACAGCGTCTGCCCGGTGCGGGCGTCGGCCACCCACATGTTCGGCTGGTTCGACGACTCGGTGACCTTGAAGTACTCCAGCCCCGGCCGGGACGGCACCAGGTCGCCGACGTGCCCGGCGTCGCCGTGCCCGGTGCCGTTCGTCCAGAGGCCACGCCCGTCGTCGTCGACCGCCGCGGCGCCGTAGAGGATCTCGTCGCGCCCGTCGCCGTCGACGTCCGCGACCGACAGCGAGTGGTTGCCCTGCCCCGCGTAGCCGCCGTTGCCGGAGCTGCTCGAGTCGAACGTCCACCGGCGGGTCAGGCGCCCGTCACGGTAGTCCCACGCCACGACCACGGCGCGCGTGTAGTAGCCGCGCGCCATGACGATCGACGGCCGCTGCCCGTCGAGGTAGGCCGTGCCGGCGAGGAACCGGTCGACCCGGTTGCCGTAGCTGTCGCCCCAGCTGCTCACGGTCCCGCGCGCCGGGACGTAGTCCGTCGTGGCGCCGACCGCGCCGGTGTCGCCGCGGAACACCGTGAGGTACTCGGGCCCGGAGAGCACGTAGCCGTCGCCGTTGCGGTGGTCGGCGTTCGCGTTGCCGATCACCTGCCCGGTGCCCGAGCGGGTGCCGTCGGCCGTCTTGACGGCGACCTCGGAGACGCCGTCGCCGTCGTAGTCGTACACCTGGAACTGCGTGTAGTGGGCCCCGGCGCGGATGTTCCGGCCGAGGGCGATGCGCCACAGGCGCGTGCCGTCCATCCGCAGGCCGTCGAGGAACACGTTCCCCGTCACCCCGGACTGGCTGTTGTCCTTGGCGTCGGTCGGGTCCCACTTGAGCACGATGTCGAGGTCGCCGTCGCCGTCGAGGTCGCCGACGCTGCCGTCGTTGATGACGTGGCTCGACGACGGCCGCGAGACGGGGACGTCGAGGTAGCCGTTGGCGAAGGTGAGCGACGCCGCGGACGGTGCCTGCTCGGCACCGCCGACGACCGCGCGGACCGTGTAGCGGGCGCCGGCCGCGGCGCCCTCGTCGCGGTAGTTCGTGGAGTCGGTGACCGGCGAGGACGTGAGGCGGGTGCCGTCGCGGTAGACGTGGAAGCCCGTCGCGCGGTCCTCCCAGCCGAGCAGGCGCCACTGCACGAGGTTGCCGTTGCCCGAGCGGACGGAGACCAGGCCGCGGTCCAGGTCCTCGAGCTGCTTGGCGCCGGCGGTCGGCGTCGTGGGCGCCGGGTTCGGGCCGGTCGTCGGCTGGGCGGTGGGCTGCGACGTCGGCTGCGTGGTGGGCGTGGCCGTCGGCTGGGTCGTCGGCTGCTGGGTCGGCTGCGCGGTCGGCGACGCGGTCGGCGCGACGCTGCCGGTGCACGTGGTGCCGTTCAGCGCGAACGACGTGGGCACCGGGTTGGTGCCGGACCACGCGCCGTTGAACCCGAAGCCCACGGTGCTGCCGCTCGGCAGCGCGGCGTTGTAGCCGGCGTTGCGCGCCGTCACCGTGGCCCCGGACTGGCTCGCGACGGCGTTCCACGCCTGCGCGACGGTCTGGCCGGCGCCGAACTGCCAGGTGAGCGTCCACCCGTCCAGGGGGTCGCCGAGGTTCTCGACGCGGACGTCGGCGCCGAAGCCGCCGCCCCACTGGTTGGTGATCGCGTACGTGACCCGGCAGCCCGGGGCGGCCTGCGCGGCGGGTGCGAGCGCGAGGCCGGTGACGGCCGTGGCGAGCGCCGCCGCGGCGGCGCCTGCGCGGAGTGGTCTCATGACGTCCCCTTCGACGAGATGCGGCGCACCGGTGCGTCGCGTCCCGGACGCTAGCGGGGAGAACGTTTTCCGGGTCCAGCGGTGAAAGGTTTCACGGCTGGCCGGGGACCCGCGTCAGGGCAGGCGCACGTGCCGCTCGCCGAGCTGGCTGACGTCGTTGACCCCCAGCAGGGCCATGGTCCGGCGGACCTCGCGCGACAGGATCTCCACCGCGCGGTCGACGCCGCGCTCACCGCCGGCCATCAGCCCGTACAGGTACGCGCGGCCGATCAGCGTGGCCTTCGCACCCAGCGCGAGCGCCGCGACGACGTCCGACCCGTTCGTGATGCCCGTGTCGACCCACACCTCGGTGCGGTCGCCGACGGCCTCGACGACGTCGGGCAGCAGGCGCAGCGGCACCGGCGCCTTGTCGAGCTGCCGGCCCCCGTGGTTGGAGAGCACCACCGCGTCCGCGCCGGCGTCGGTCACGCGGCGCGCGTCCTCGACGGTCTGGACGCCCTTGATGATGAGCGGCCCGTCCCACGATGCGCGCAGCCACTCCAGGTCCGCGATCGTCATGGTCGGGTCGAACAGCTTGTCGAGCAGGTCCGCGACCGTGCCGCCCCACGAGCTGAGCGACGCGAACGTCAGCGGCTCGGTGGTCAGCAGGTTGACCCACCAGGCGGGGTGCATGCCGGCGTCGAGCACCGTCCTCACCGTCAGGGCCGGCGGGATCGAGAAGCCGTTGCGGGTGTCGCGCAGGCGCGCACCGGCGACGGGCACGTCGACCGTGAGCATGAGGGCCTCGTAGCCGGCGGCCTTGGCGCGGGCCATGAGGTCCTCGCCGGCGCCGCGGTCCTTCCACACGTACAGCTGGAACCACTTGCGCGCGTCCGGCGCCGCGGCGGCGACGTCCTCGATGGACGTCGTGCCCATCGTGGACAGCGCGTACGGGATGTCGCGACGCTCGGCGACGCGCACGACGGCCCGCTCGCCCTCGTGGTGCATCATCCGCGTGAAGCCGGTCGGGGCGAGCGCGAAGGGCTGGGCCGACGGCCGGCCGAGGTACTCGGTGGTGGTGTCGACGTGGCTGACGTCGTGCAGGACCGACGGCCGCAGCTCGAGCTCCCGGAACAGGCGGCGGGCGCGGCGCAGGGTGATCTCGGCCTCGGCGGCACCGTCGGTGTAGTCGAAGACGGACCGGGGTGTGCGGCGCTTGGCGACGCGGCGCAGGTCGGCGATGGTGAGGGCGTCCTCGAGGGCCCGACGCGTCGGGTCGAGCCGCAGCGGCTTGGGCTGCAGCAGCGGTGCCAGCTCGGACCACTTCGGGAGCTGTCGGCGGGTCATGGGTCACCTCGGGTGCGCGTCGTCGGGCAGGGAGCCGGGGGCTCCGGGGAGGGTAGCCCGGTCGTGCGGGCGGCCCGCCGCGAGGGTGGGTTGCCGGTCCGGACCACAGGATTGTAACGTTTCATCGCGAAGCGTTGACACCCCCGGAGCGGCGCACCTAGCGTGCGGAATGCGCTTTCACCCCGAGCAAGGAGGCTCACCGCAATGAAGCGATCCGTCCTCAAGGTCAGCGGCCTGGCCGCCGTCGCCGCCCTCGGCCTCGCCGCGTGCAGCGGCGGCAGCGGGGGTGAGGCCTCGCCCGCTGCCAGTGGCGGTGCCGGCGACACCACCCCCGTCACCATCGACTTCACGTGGTGGGGGAACGACGACCGTGCCGCCCGCTACACGCAGGCCCTCGAGCTGTTCAACGAGGAGTACCCGCACATCACGGTGAACCCGAACTTCGCGGCGTTCCCCGACTACTGGACCCAGCGGTCCACCGAGGCGGCCGGGCGCAACCTGCCCGACGTCATGCAGTTCGACCTGTCCTACCTGCGCGAGTTCAACCAGAGCGGCCAGCTGCTCGACCTCGCCCCGTACATCGAGGGCGGCACGATCGACACCTCGGGCTTCGACGAGACCCTCGTCGAGTCCGGCGTGCTCGACGGCAAGACCATCGGCATCCCGACGTCGACCAACACGCTCGGGATGTTCTACAACCCGAACCTGCTCGAGCAGGTCGGCGTCGAGTTCCCCGACGCCGAGACGTACACGTACGACGAGTACAACGAGTTCATCTCGGCCGTCTCGGCCGCCGGCCAGTCGACCCCCGAGGGCTACCAGGTCTACGGCGGGGGCGACTACACCGGCACGTTCTGGTTCTTCGTGCAGTACCTGCTGCAGAAGGGCATCACGCCGTTCGAGGAGGACGGGACGCTCGGCTTCGACGAGGCCGACGTCATCGAGTACCTCGAGATGACGTCCGACCTGCGCGCCGACAAGCACGTGTACCCGGTCGAGCGCGGCGTCGCGCTCAAGCCGCTCGGCGGCTTCACGGTCAACGAGTCCGCGTCCGAGATCAGCTGGGACAACTTCCTCGCCGGCTACGTCGCCGACTCGGGCACCGAGAACCTCGAGATCACCCAGATCCCGTCGGTCGAGGCCGGCGAGAAGGCGCTGTTCTTCAAGCCGTCGATGCTCTACTCGATCGGCGCGAACACCGACGCGCCCGACGCGGCCGCCACGCTCGTCAACTTCCTGCTCACCGACCCCGAGGTCGGCGCCATCTTCGGCACCTCGAAGGGCGTCCCCGCGGACGAGGAGCAGCGCGCCGCCGTCGAGGCGCCCGAGGGCTCCGTCGACGCCAAGGTCATCGCGTACGAGGAGGCCGTCGCCGAGGAGGTCACCGAGACGACGCCGATCCCCGTCAAGGGCTTCGGCACCATCGAGGCCAAGTGGCTCGAGCTCGGTGAGAACCTGAACTACGGCACCATCACGCCGGAGCAGTTCGCCACGGAGTGGTTCGCCGAGGCGGAGATGGCCACCATGTGACCCCCGGTCCGGGTCGCGCCACCGCGCGCGGCCCGGACCGCACCGCCGGCACCGACGCCGGCACCCGTGCCCGGGGCGCCCGGGTCCCGCGCCCGTGCACCGGGGCGGGCCCCGGGGCCCGACGGCCCCCGACCGTCGCACCCCACAGATCGGAAGCACCGTGACCCTCACCGCCGAGGCGAGCGCGACGCGGACCGCCGCGTCCCCGTCGCCCATCCGGCGCCGCCGCAAGGCCGCCGAGACCCGAGCCGGCTACGCGTTCCTCGCCCCCTGGCTCCTCGGGTTCCTGCTGCTCACCGCAGGCCCGATGGTCGCGTCGCTGTACCTGGCGTTCACGAACTACAACCTGTTCACGTCGCCGGAGTGGGTCGGCCTGGAGAACTTCCAGCGGCTCTTCCAGGACCCGAACTACATCCAGGCCTGGAAGGTCACCGCGACGTACGCGCTGATCGGGACGCCGCTCAAGCTGATCTCCGCCCTCGCGGTCGCGATGCTGCTGAACAACAGCCGCCGCGGGCAGGGCTTCTACCGGTCGGCCTTCTACGCGCCCTCGCTCATCGGCGCGAGCGTCTCCATCGCCATCGTGTGGAAGGCGATGTTCATCGACAACGGCATCGTCGACCGCGCCGGGCAGGTGTTCGGCCTGCCGTCCGGCGGCTGGGTCGGCGACCCGTCGCGCACGATGCCGATGCTCATCCTGCTGACGATCTGGCAGTTCGGTGCGCCGATGGTGATCTTCCTCGCCGGGCTCAAGCAGATCCCGACGGAGCTCTACGAGGCCGCGGCGGTGGACGGCGCGGGCCCCGTGCGCAAGTTCCTGAGGATCACCATGCCGATGCTCTCGCCGGTGCTGTTCTTCAACCTGCTGCTCGAGACGATCCACGCGTTCCAGATCTTCGCGTCGGCGTTCATCATCTCGTCCGGCACGGGCGGGCCGGCGCGGTCCACGCTCTTCTACACGCTCTACCTGTACTTCCGCGGCTTCCGGGACTTCCAGATGGGCTACGCCTCGGCGATGGCCTGGGTGCTCGTCCTGGTCGTCGGCGCCATCAGCTTCGTCATGTTCCGCACCCAGAACCGGTGGGTGCACTACTCGGGGGAGTCCAAGTGAGCACGACCGCCCCGGCCACGCCGCCGGCCACGTCGGGACGCCACGGCCTCCCGACCGCGGAGCACTCCGCCGAGCTGCGCCGCCGCAACCAGTCCCGCGGGCGCGTGCGCTCGCTCGCGTTCCACGTGCTGTCGCTCGCCGTCGTCGCCGTGATCCTGTACCCGGCGGTGTGGATGTTCGTGTCCACGCTCAAGCCGTCGAGCGAGATCATCGGGTCGGTCAGCATCCTCCCGACGACGGTCACCCTCGACAACTTCGTCAAGGCGTTCGCCGGCATCGGCGGGGTGTCGTTCTGGCAGTTCTTCCTGAACTCGCTGCTGCTGGCGCTGGGGTCGGTCGTCGGCATCACGCTGTCCTGCTCGGTCAGCGCCTACGCGTTCGCGCGGATCGACTTCCCCGGCCGCGGGCTGTTCTTCACGCTCATGATCGGCACGCTGCTGCTGCCGTTCCACGTCGTGATCATCCCGCAGTACATCGTGTTCAACCAGCTCGGCCTGGTCGGCACGTACGTGCCGCTGCTCATCGGCAAGTTCCTCGCCGCCGAGGCGTTCTTCGTGTTCCTCATGGTGCAGTTCATGCGGAACCTGCCGCGCGAGCTCGACGAGGCCGCGCGGATCGACGGCGCGGGCCACGTGCGCATCTTCACCGCGATCATGCTGCCGCTCATGAAGCCCGCGCTCGTGACGAGCTCGATCTTCGCGTTCATCTGGTCGTGGAACGACTTCTTCGGCCCGCTCATCTACCTGAGCTCGCCCGAGACGTTCCCGCTGCCGCTCGCGTTGCGCCTGTTCGTCGACCAGACGAGCGTCTCCGACTACGGCGCGCAGATGGCCATGGCCGTGCTCGCGCTCCTGCCCGTGCTGCTGTTCTTCCTGCTGTTCCAGCGGTACCTCGTGCAGGGCGTCGCGACGCAGGGCCTCAAGGGCTGACCCGCCACGCCGGCCGCGGCCGGTCGGCGGTGCCCGGGGGGTGCCGCCGGCCGGCCGTCGTGCGTGCGCGGCCGACCGATCCCGACGTGTGAGGCTGTGACCCATGACCGACGCGACCGACGCGCCCGACGACGACGCCCGCCGCGACCCGCGCGCGCCGGACCCCACCGCGCCCGAGCGGCGCGGGGCGTTCGGCGGTGGCCGGTTCGGGCTGCTCAGCGAGGTGCTCGTCGTGGGGCTCGGCGTGTCCGTGCTGAGCCTGCCGGTCGTCACGGTGCTGCCCGCGCTCGCCGCCGGTGCCGCGCACGTGCGCCGGCACCTCACCGGCGAGACCGACCGCGTGGTCGACCTGTGGCACGAGTTCGTCGCGGCCCTGCGGGGGGTGTGGCCGTACGCGCTCGCGTCCCTGGCGCTGCTGGTCCTGCTGTGGTTCAACACCGCGGTGGCCGGCACCGGCCTGCTGCCCGGCGGCACCGGCGTGCTCGTGCTGTCGCTCGCGGTCGCGGCGATGCTCGCCGTCGTGCTGCTGCGCGCCGCCGGCGGGTGGCGACGCGGCGCGTCGTGGCGGCAGGTGATGCGCGACGCCGGTGCGCGCGCCGGCGACGACCTCGCCGGGTCGGGGCTGCTCGTCGTGGCGATGGGCCTGTGCGGCGTCATCGTCTGGATGCTCGCGCCGCTCGCGGTGCTGGTCCCCGGGCTGCTGGCCCTCGCCGTCGTCGCGGTCGAGCACCGCGCGGCGGCGCGCACCCGCTGACGTCACGGCCGCCCGCCCCACCGCCACCGCCACCGGCAACCGCCACCGCACCGCCGACCCGGCTGTTGTGCAGAGTCCGCGGGCGGGGGTGCTGTGCAAGGGCCGATTCGTCGCGTCGAGAGCGGGTCGGCAGCCCGAGGTCCTGACGGTCGTCCCGACGGCGTCCTGTTCGGCGTCCCGGGTGGCGGCCCGGCTGTTGTGCAGCGTCCGCGGGCGGTGGTGCTGCACAACCGCCGGTTCGTCGTGGCGGGCGGCGGATCGGGGGTCCGAGATGTCGACGGTCGTCACGACGGTCGTCCCGGCCGCCGACCCGGCCGTCGTGCAGGGTCCCAGGCCGTGGATGCTGCGTGACCGCCGGGTCGCGGCGGTCACCGGCCGGGCGGGAGGGCGGCGAGCGACGCCTCCACCCACTCCAGGTGGGCGCGGGCCATGCGCTCGCCGTAGTCGAGCGTGATCAGGCCGTACGGGTGGTCCGGCGACGGCGGCTCGGCGGCGACCTCCGCGCGCACGGCCGCGAGCGCCGCCAGCTGCGCCGCCGCCCGGGCGCCCGCGTCGCGCAGCAGGGCGCGGCACGCGTCCGGGCCCAGCGTGCGGCCGAAGAACAGCCGGAGGAGCAGCGGGTTGCGCGGGGGACCGACCTCGTACGGCTCGGCGAGCCGGGCGCGCAGACGGGTGCGACCCGTGGGCGTGATCGTGAACCGGCCGTCGTCGTCCTTGGTGACGAGCCCGGCGGCGGTGAGTCGGGCCAGGGTCGGGTAGATCTGCCCGAAGCTCTCGCTCCAGAAGTGCCCGAGCGTCTCGACGATCGCGGCGCGGACCGCGTAGCCGGTCATGGGGGCGGTGGTGAGGGCGCCGAGGACGGCGACGTCGGTCTGTGCGCGGCGGGTCACACGTCGACTATATCTGACAGATATGGTCTGATGGCGCCCATGACGACGACCACCGAGACGGAACGGCGCGCGGGACGCGCGGCCGCGGCCCTGCTGACCGGCGTGGCGGGCTTCCAGCTGGCGATGGCCGCGGGTGCGCCGTGGGGAGCGGTGGCCTACGGCGGCGGGCACCCGGGGGTGCTCCCCGACGAGCTGCGTGTGACGAGCGCGGTGGCGGTCCCGGTGTACGCGACGCTCGCCGCGGTGGCGGCCGGCGTCGGAGGGCCGCGACTGCGGCGGGCGGTGCTGCGCGGGACGACGGCGCTGCTCGTGGTCGGCTGCGCGGTGAACCTCGCGTCCCCGTCGCTGCCCGAGCGGTTGATCTGGGTGCCGGTGTCCGCCGCCGCCGCCGTCCTCACGTGGCGGGCCGCGCCGGCCCGCACCGCCGCCGGGCCGGTCGGCCGCACGGCGTCCCGGACGGCCTGACGGAGTCCCGACCCGGGCCGGCGAGGCCGAACCGGCCCTCCTGCACCGTCCGGAGCGGCCGTCGCTGCACGACGGCCGGTTCGCGAGGACGGACCGGCGACGCCTCCGGACGTCGCCTGCCGGTCGCCGTGCCGGTGGCGAACCGGTCGTCGTGCAGCCGTCCGGGTGGGTGGTGCTGCACGACGGCCGGTTCGCCGGGAGCGGCCGGAGGAGGAGCGGTCGGGGCGGTGCCGGCGTGGTCGGCGTCGCGGCCCGTCAGGCGAGTGCGGCCACCGTCCGGCGGCCGTGGACGGCGCGCGTGCGGGCGACCGCGCCGGCGGTGGCGGCCAGGGAGGCGGCGCCCCACACGACGAGGACGACGAGGGCGCCGGGGGTGGACGAGCCGTCCCCGACGACCCCGCCGACGGCGTCCGCGACCGGCGCGAGCGGCAGCCACCCCACGGTGCCGGCGACCCAGTCGGGGACGGTGGCGGCCAGCCCGGCGACGAGGAAGACGAAGCCGGCGACGACGGCGACCACGCGACCGGCGGGGCCGGTCCACGCCGCGACGGCCTGGTGGAACGCCGCGAGCACGATGCCCGCGAGCAGCCCGACGACGGCGAGGCCGACGGTGCGGCCCGTGCCCTGGCCCGTGACGCCGCCGACCACCAGCCCGACGACGGCGCCCTGCACCGCGCCGAGCGCCGCGGGCAGCGCGAGCGCGCCGAGCACCGTGCCGAGCGCGGACCGCGTCGACCCGCCGACGCGGCGCGGCAGCGGCGGGAACGCCAGGAACAGCGCCAGCGCGCCGACCCACAGCGCCACCGCGGTGAGCGCCGACACCGGGCCGAGGGGTCCGGCGACGGACGTGGCCGGCGCGACGACCGGCGTCGCGACGACGTCGGCGAGCGCGGCTCGCTCGTCCTCGGGCGTCACCGGCAGCTGCGCGACGGCGTCGCCGAGGCCCGTGCCGATCTCGGCGGTGCCGTCGGCGAGCTGCGTCGCGCCGTCGGTCGCCGCGCGGGCGCCGTCCGCGAGCTGCGCCGTGCCGGCCGCGACCTGGTCGGCGCCCGAGCCGAGCGCACCGACGCCGGACGCGAGCGTCCGCGTCCCGGTGGCGAGCTCCGCCGCGCCGCCGGACACGTCGCGCGCGCCGCCCGCGAGCGTGCCGAGCCCGTCGGCGAGCTGGGTGGCGCCGGTGCTCAGCTGCTGCACCCCGGCGTCGACGGACGCGGTGCCCGCCGCGAGGCCCTGGGCCCCCGTGGCGAGCTCGCCCGCGCCGGCGACGAGCCGGTCCACCGCGGTCGGCGCCGCGCCGCCGCCGGGACGCAGCTGGGCGGCGATCCGGTCGGCGCCGTCGGCGATGCCCGTGAGCGTCCCGGCCTGCGCCGCGAGCTGCTGCTGCGCGGCGAGGAGCGCGCCGCACGTGGCGTCGGACGACGCGGGCGTGCAGCCCTCGGCGGCCACGGCGGCGGCGACGGCCTCCTGGGCGTCGCCCGACCCGGCGGCGGTCTGCCGGCCCGTCGTCGCGACCCCGTCGAGCTGCGTCGCGACCTGCCCGAGCCCGGGCGCGAGGGCGTCGCGGAACGTCGCGGCCCCCTGCGCGAGCTGCGCGCCGCCCGCGGCGAGCGCCCCCGCGGTGGCCTTGCCGATGCCGGAGTCCGAGC
>NZ_JBFTEP010000017.1:0-41620 GCF_047229365.1 Cellulomonas pasadenensis
CGCCCGGACGGTGCCGCGCTGGTCGGTGCACGCGTCGCGGCGCACCCGCGTCGCGGCCGGCCTGCACCCCGACGGCCGGCCCGTGACCCCCGACGACCCGCTCTGACGCGGGGCCGGCGTCAGAGCGCCGGACCCGTCTCCTCCAGCAGCCGCAGGGCCGCGCTGACCCGCGGGTTGCGGGCCGGGTCGGCGTCGATGCCGAGCGTGCCGTAGACGGCGTACACGTGGTTCTGCACCGACTTCTCGGTGATGCCGAGGCGCTCCGCGATACCCGCGTTCGACAGCCCCTGCGCGAGCAGCCGCAGCACCTCGAACTGCCGGTGCGTCAGCTGCGCGACGGCCGAGCCGTGGCGCGGCGTCATCCGCTCGAGCAGCGCCGGGTCCAGCACCGTGCGCCCGGCGGCCGCCGCGCGCACCGCGTCCAGCAGCGTCGCCTCGTCCGTCATGCTCGTCTTCGACAGGTAGCCCCAGCCGTGCGCGACGTCCCGCGGCAGGTCCAGCAGCAGGTCCATCGCGTCGTGCGCGGACAGCAGCAGCACCCCGAGGTCGGGCTGCGCGCGGCGCAGCTGCACGCCCAGCGCGATCCCGTTCCCGTCCGGGAGGTCGATGTCGAGCACGACGACGTCGGCGACGCGGGGGCGCAGGGCCTGCCGTGCCTCGGACACGGAGGCGCACGTGGCGACGACCAGGAGAGCCGGGTCCTCCGCGACCGTGCGCTGCAGCATCGAGCGGAAGAGCGGCTGGTCCTCGACGATCGCGACCCGCAGCGGGCCGTCGGCAGGAGTGCTCATCACGGGCCAGTATCGTCGCCCGGGACGTCGGGCGCGCGGGACGCACGCGTCGACGCGGCGGCAGTGGGGACGGGCATGGCGGGCACGGACGGGGTGACGCCCCTCTCGACGCGCCGTGCCGACGACGCCGCCGACCGCCGCGTGCTGGTGCGGGCGTCCGGGCTGGTGGCGCTCGGCTACGGCGTCGGCGCGTCGTTCCAGACGACCTACATCTACGCCAGCGTCGTGCCCGGCTGGACCGACGTCGCCCTGTGGCAGCGGTTGCTGGCCAACGCCCTCGCGGTCGCCGTGCTCGTCGTCGCGCTCGGGGCGCTGCGCGTGCACCGGGCGCCGACGGGGTGGGGCGTCGCGCTGCGCACGCTCGTCGCGGCGGTCGTCATGGCGGTCGCGCGGACGACCGCGCAGGTGGCCGTCGGGGTGTACGGGCCGGACGAGGGCGCGTCGCTGCGCGCCGAGCTCGTGGCCGCCGCCGTCACGGGCGCCGTGTCCGCGGGCATCGGCGTGTGGGTCATGCTCGACCGGCGGTCCGCCCGACGCCGGGCCCGGGAGGCCGAGCGCGCCGCCGTCGGCGTCGAGCTGGCCGTGCGCGCGCTCGAGGCCGAGGAGATCCGCGTGCGCCGCCAGGTCGCCGAGGGCCTGCACGGCACGCTGCAGCAGCGCCTGGTGCTGGTCGACGCGCGCCTCGCCGACGTCGAGGGCCGGTGGCGCGGCAGCGACCCGTGCCTCGTCGACGAGCTGGTCTGGGTCCGCGGCCAGCTCGCCGAGATCCGGGACGACGACGTCCGCCAGATGAGCCGCCTGCTCTACCCCGACCGCCTCGAGCTCGGCCTGGTGCCCGCCGTCCGGGCGCTGCTCGGCCGGCTGCCCGCGACGATCGCGACGAGCCTGCGCGCGAGCGACGCCGTCCGCACGCTCGACGACCCGACCCGCAGCGACGTCACCGTCGCCGAGCGGCTCCTCGCCCTGCGCGTCGTGGAGGAGGCCGTCACCAACGCGCTGAAGAACGGTCCCGCCTCGCGCGTGGACGTGCGCCTCGACCTCGACGGGGGAGTCCTCGTCATCGTCGTCTCCAACGACGGCGCGCCCTACGCGCCGCGGGCCGTGGACCCCGCGTCGGGGACGTCCCGGCTCGCCGACCGGCTCGCGATCGTCGGCGGCCGGCTGCGCGTCGGGCCCGGCCCCGAGGTGGGTGCGCGGGTCGAGGCGCGGCTGCCGCTGCAGGCCGCGGGCGCGGTGCCGGGTGCGGAGGACGGGGCGCCCGGCGGTGCGCGCGACCCGGGCTGAGTCCCCGCCGGGACGTCCTCGGCTCCGGCCTCGGCGACCGTGGGTGGCGTGCCGGCCGCGGGTGCGGGCGGCGCGGGCGCGGGCGGCTGCAGGCCGGCCGGGCTCAGTCGAGCGGCGCCGGCACCGGGCGCTTCGGCATGCGCGTGTCGCCCGACGAGCGGCCGCGCAGCCGGCGCGTCGCCCACGGGTACGCGTGCTCGCGGAACCAGCGGGCGTCCGCGCGGGCCTTCTCGAGGCGCGGCACGGCCGGCAGCGGCGCGAGCGGGTCGTCCCAGTCCGCCCGCTCCGGCGCCAGCCCGAGCCCGACGAGCGCCGCCTGCGCCACGCGCGTGTGCCCCTCGGTCGTCATGTGGATGCGGTCCGCCGCCCACATGCGCCAGTCGAGCAGGCTGCGCATGCCCCACGTGTCGAGCACGTACGCGCCCTGCCGGCGCGCGATCGACCACACGTGCGCGTTGTAGACGCCCACGCGGGCCCGGGTGGCCTTCACCAGCGGGCTCTCCCGCGAGTCGAAGCCGGTGCCGAGCAGCACGTCGGCGCCCGTGGCCCGCACCCGGGCCACGGCCTCCTCGAGGTCGGCGGCGAGCCGGTCGACGTCCACGGACGGGCGCAGGATGTCGTTGCCGCCGCCGATGACGCTGACGAGGTCGGGCCGCAGTGCGAGGGCCGCGGGGACCTGGTCGTGCAGGATCGGCCGCATGAGCCGGCCGCGGACGGCGAGGTTGGCGTACTCGAGCGGCGGCAGCCCGGCGGCGGTGCGGCGGCGCGACAGGTGCGACGCGAGCTGGTCGGCCCAGCCGCGCTGCGGGGCGTCCTGGCCGTCGGGCGCGTCCCACAGGCCCTCGGTGAACGAGTCCCCGACGGCGACGTACCGTCCCCACCGCGGCGGCGCGGCGTCGGCGGCGCCGGTGCCGGGGGCCTCGGCGGTCGGGGTGTCGGTGCCCGGGGCGTCGGGCGTCGGGGTCGGCTCGGGGCGGTCGTCGGCACGCACGTCCCCACTATGCCCCGTCCGGGGGACCCGACCGCCACGGACGGCCGCTGCGCACGCGAGGCCGGCGTGGCGGTGCGGCTCGCCTGAAGGGGTGCGGACACCTGGCGTCCGCAACGCTTCACGACCACCGAGCGGGCGCCTCACGACCACTGAGCCGGCGCCGCTCCTCGGTCAGGGGAGCGACCAGTCGACCGGCGGGGCGCCCTGCTCGGCCAGGAGCGCGTTCACGCGAGAGAACGGCCGGGAGCCGAAGAAGCCGCGGCTCGCGGACAGCGGGCTCGGGTGCGGGCTCGCGACGACCGGGACGTCGCCGAGCGCGGGACCGAGCTGCTGCGCGTCGCGCCCCCACAGCACCGCGACGAGGGGACCGCCGCGCTCGACCAGCGCCGCGATGGCGCGGTCGGTGAGCTGCTCCCAGCCCTTGCCGCGGTGCGACGCGGGCGCGCCCGGGCGCACCGTCAGCACCCTGTTGAGCAGCATCACGCCCTGGTCGGCCCACGGCGTGAGGTCGCCCGACGACGGCGTCGGGACGCCCACGTCGGCGGCGAGCTCGGTGAAGATGTTGGCGAGCGAGCGCGGGACCGGGCGCACGTCGGGCTGCACCGAGAACGACAGTCCCATCGGGTGCCCGGGCGTCGGGTACGGGTCCTGGCCGACGACGAGCACGCGCACGTCGGCGAGCGGGCGGCGGAACGCGTGCAGGACGGCGTCGGCGGCGGGCAGGTACTCGCGGCCGGCGGCGACCTCGGCGCGCAGGAAGTCGCCCGCGGCGCGCAGCGCGGGCTCCGCCGGGGCGAGGGCGCGCGCCCAGTCGGGCGCGACGAGCTGGTCCAGGGGTGCGGGCGTCACGGCGCCGCACGCTACCGTCGCCGACGCGCGCCCCCGGGCCGGGACGGGGAATGACACCCGTGTTGTTCGCACGTAGCATGGCAGCGCCGTCCGCGAGGGCGGTGCACGACGCCCGGGCCCGCCCCGGCGCGTGCGGAGGACCGACGGACCGGAGGCACCATGGACGCCACGGCGAGCAGCGCGACCGCCACGCTCGAGGAGCCCCGCCCCGCCGACGCCGCGTCGTCGCTGTCGGAGCGGGACCAGGCGGTCCTCGCGTTCGAGCGGCAGTGGTGGAAGTACGCGGGCGCCAAGGAGCAGGCGATCCGCGAGCTGTTCGACATGTCGGCGACGCGGTACTACCAGGTGCTCAACGCGCTGATCGACGACCCCGCGGCCCTCGCGCACGACCCCATGCTCGTCAAGCGCCTGCGCCGCATGCGCTCCTCGCGCCAGCGGGCCCGCACGGCCCGCCGCCTCGGCGCCGACGCCTGAGCCCGCGCGCGCCGACGCCCGCTACGTCCCGTACCGCCGCGTCCGCCGGGCAGGACGGCGCACGGACGGGTGCCGGCGTCCCCGACGCGCCGGGGTGCACCCGTTAGCCTTTCCGCCGTGAGCAAGGCCGACTACCCCTACCCGGACGACGAGTTCGACGCCGTCACGCCCGACGGGCCCCGCGGCGTGCACCGCGCGCCCCGCTCCGCCTGGAGCCGGTGGTGGCCCTTCCTCGTCGTGCTGCTGGTGGTGCCGGTGCTCGCGTACGGCGCCGTGGCGTACCTGTCCCGCACGGGTGACCTGCCCGTCGTCGGGGGCGGCGGGAACCCGCCCGCCGCGGAGGAGCCGGCCGCGCCCGAGGACCCCGCCGGCGAGGAGCCGGCGACCGAGGGCGAGGCCCCCGCGGCGGAGACCACCCCGCCGCCCGAGGCCCCGCCCGCCGCACCCGTGCTCACCACGCCGGTCGAGGTGCTCAACGGCGCCCGGGTGTCCGGCCTCGCCGGCCGCGTCGCCGACGACCTGCGCGCCGCGGGCTTCACCGACGTCACGCCCGACAACGCGACCGAGGACCTGCCGGACGTCTCGACCGTCTTCGTCGCCTCGGAGGACCTGCGGGTGACGGCGGACCTCGTCGGGACGACGACGGGCGTCACGACCGTCGAGGTCGACCCGGACCGTGCGCCCACGGGCATCGTCGTCCTGCTCGTCACCGACCCGGAGGCCTGACGCCCGTCCGGCCGCCCCTCCGGCGGTCCGCGGCGCCGTCGTGGACGCCCGTCCCGACGGCCCCGCGCGGCACGCGTACGTACGGACGAACCCCCTGGTCACCGCTGTTCGGGCGCCACTAGGCTCCACGCACCGGGGCGACGGCGGAGCGTCCCGGGCCCCGGACGGCGAGGAGCACGGCATGGCGCAGGGCACGGTCAAGTGGTTCAACGCGGAGAAGGGGTACGGGTTCATCACGCCCGACGGCGGCGGCCAGGACCTCTTCGTCCACTACAGCGCGATCCAGAGCTCGGGCTACCGCTCCCTCGAGGAGGGCCAGGCGGTGGACTTCGAGGTCGGCCAGGGCAGCAAGGGCCCGCAGGCCGAGCAGGTGCGCCCGCTCTGACGCGGCCGCGGGCCGGGCGCCCGCACCCGAGCACCGCGGGCGTCGCCCGCTCCGACCGGCCCGGTCGCGGAGGTCCGCGCGACCGGGCCGTCGTCGTCCACGGACGGGCCTGCGCTGCTTGCACTCGCAGGGGTCGAGTGCTAACCATTGACTTAGCACTCTCCGGTGGGGAGTGACAGCAGCACCGGCCTAGGTGAGGGTCGTCGCGACGCGGGACGTGACCGCGCGCGCGGCCCGTCCGTCGCGGGCACCGACCGGCCGACCCACGAACCGGAAGAAGGATCACAGCCCCATGGCCAAGATCATCGCCTTCAACGAGGAGGCCCGGCGGAGCATGGAGCGCGGGCTCAACGTCCTCGCCGACACCGTCAAGGTCACCCTCGGCCCGAAGGGCCGCAACGTCGTGCTCGACAAGAAGTGGGGCGCGCCGACGATCACCAACGACGGCGTCTCCATCGCCAAGGAGATCGACCTCGAGGACCCGTACGAGCGCATCGGTGCGGAGCTCGTCAAGGAGGTCGCCAAGAAGACGGACGACGTCGCGGGTGACGGCACCACGACGGCGACCGTCCTGGCCCAGGCGCTGGTCCGCGAGGGCCTGCGCAACGTCGCCGCCGGCGCCAACCCGATCGCCCTGAAGAAGGGCATCGAGAAGGCGGTCGCCGCGGTCACGGAGCAGCTGCTCAACCAGGCCAAGGAGATCGAGACCAAGGAGGAGATCGCCGCCACGGCCGCCATCTCCGCCGCGGACACCCAGATCGGCGAGCTCATCGCCGAGGCCCTCGACAAGGTGGGCAAGGAGGGTGTCATCACCGTCGAGGAGTCGTCGGGTCTCGGCCTCGAGCTCGAGCTCACCGAGGGCATGCGCTTCGACAAGGGCTACCTGTCGGCGTACTTCGTGACGGACCCGGAGCGCCAGGAGGCGGTCCTCGAGGACGCGTACGTCCTGCTCGTCGAGTCGAAGATCTCGAACGTCAAGGACCTGCTGCCGCTGCTGGAGAAGGTCATCCAGGCCGGCAAGCCGCTGTTCGTCGTCTCCGAGGACGTCGAGGGCGAGGCCCTGGCCACGCTCGTCGTCAACAAGATCCGCGGCACGTTCAAGTCGGTCGCCGTCAAGGCCCCCGGCTTCGGCGACCGCCGCAAGGCGATGCTGCAGGACATGGCGGTCCTCACGGGCGGCCAGGTCGTCTCCGAGACCGTCGGCCTCAAGCTCGACACGGTGGGCCTCGAGGTCCTCGGCACGGCGCGCAAGATCGTCGTGACGAAGGACGAGACCACGATCGTCGAGGGTGGCGGCGACGCCGGCCAGATCCAGGGCCGCGTCAACCAGATCCGCGCCGAGATCGAGAACTCGGACTCGGACTACGACCGCGAGAAGCTCCAGGAGCGCCTCGCCAAGCTCGCCGGCGGCGTGGCCGTCATCAAGGCGGGTGCGGCGACCGAGGTCGAGCTCAAGGAGCGCAAGCACCGCATCGAGGACGCCGTGCGCAACGCGAAGGCGGCCGTCGAGGAGGGCATCGTCGCCGGTGGTGGCGTGGCGCTCATCCAGGCCGGCAAGCTCGCGTTCGAGAAGCTCGAGCTCGAGGGCGACGAGGCGACCGGTGCCCAGATCGTGAAGGTCGCGATCGAGGCCCCGCTCAAGCAGATCGCCGTGAACGCGGGCCTCGAGGGCGGCGTCGTGGCGGAGAAGGTCCGCAACCTCCCGTCCGGCCAGGGCCTCAACGCCGCGACCGGCGAGTACGAGGACCTGCTCGCCGCGGGCGTCAACGACCCGGTGAAGGTCACGCGCTCGGCGCTGCAGAACGCCGCGTCGATCGCCGGCCTGTTCCTCACCACCGAGGCCGTCGTGGCCGACAAGCCGGAGAAGGCCCCCGCGGCCCCGGCCGGTGGCGGCGAGGACTTCGGCGGCGGCTTCTGAGCCGCAGCCGGTCCAGCACCAGCTGAACGGACCGAGGGCCGGTCACCCCGTACGGGGTGGCCGGCCCTCGGCGTTCGCGGCCCTCGGCGTTCGCGGCGTGCGGCCGGGGCGCGGGAGGTGCGTGCGGGGACGGTGCGGGTCAGCGCGGCGCCGGCGGGTCCCACGGGGACGTCGGCGGTGCGTCGGTGCCCGGGGGGTGCGGGGCCTGCGGGGCCGCGCCGTCGGCGGCCGGCGGCTCGTCGGGCGTGGGGTCGTAGCCGGGCGTGCCGAAGCCGCCCGTGCCGTAGCCCGGCGTGCCGAAGCCCCCGGTGCCGTAGCCGGGCGTGCCGAAGGCCGGGCCGGGCGTGCCGGGTGCCGGCGGTGCGCCGTACGGCGACGGGGCGGTGCCGGACGCACCGGGTGCGGAGGAGGCCGGGGGTGCCGCCGCGACGCCGGGCGCCCCGGTCGCGACGTCGGGGGCCGGTGCGCCGGTCGCGGCGGTCGTCGCCGGGTCGGCCGGTGCGGCGTACGGGTCCGTGCTGCTGTCCGCGGTGCCCGTGCCGTACCCGGTGCCCGTGCCGTACCCGGGGGCGGCGCCGTGGCCCGGCGCGACGTACCCGCCGTAGCCCGGTGCGACGTACCCGCCGTAGCCGGGTGCGGCGTACCCGCCGTACCCCGCGGCGCCGTACGGGTCGCCGCCGGGCGCGATGCCGAGCCGGGCCTCCGCCTCGCGCAGGCGGCGCTCGATGGGCCACTCCATGAACGCGAACATGATGAGGAAGACGATGTTGGCGAGCGGCACGAGGATGAGCAGGCCGTGCCACGGCGTCCAGCCGGCCTTCTTGGCGACCCGCATGTACAGGTAGATGCCGAAGACGATCATCGCCACGTAGAAGAGCCCGAGGACGACGAGGGCGACCGCGCCCGCGCCCGTCAGGTCGTCGGAGCTCGAGGACTCGTACGAGTAGTCGTACGTGAGGGGCAGCATGGAGCCTCCACGGTGGGACTGGTGACGCGCCAGGCTAGTGGCGCGACCGCCGCTGCCGGGGCGCTCGCCGCTCGTGCGGACGGGCGCCGCGCCCGTCGTCCCCCGACCGGAGCAACGCGGGCCGGCCCCGGTCCGGGCGGTGTCAGCGCCGCGGCACCTGCCGGTACGACGCGAGGAAGTTGCCCATGCGCTCGACGGCCTCGCCGAGCACCCGCGCCTCCGGCAGCGTGACGATCCGCAGGTGGTCGGGCGTGGGCCAGTTGAAGCCGGTGCCCTGCACGAGCAGGATGTGCTCGCTCACCAGCAGGTCGTACACGAGCTGTGCGTCGTCGTGGATCTCGTGCACCTCGGGGTCGAGGCGCGGGAAGAGGTAGAGCGCGCCGTCGGGCTTGACGCAGTCGACGCCGGGGATGGACGTGAGGCCCTCCCACGCGACCTGCCGCTGCTCGTGCAGGCGGCCGCCGGGCGCGACCAGCCCCTCGATGGACTGCACGCCGCCGAGCGCGGCCTGGATGGCGTGCTGCGCGGGCACGTTGGGGCACAGCCGGGTCGACGCGAGCAGCGTCATCCCCTCGAGGAAGCCCTTGGCGTGCCCCTGCGGCCCGGTGACGACGACCCAGCCGGAGCGGTAGCCGGCGACCCGGTACGTCTTCGACAGCCCGTTGAACGTGAGGCACAGCAGGTCGGGCGCGACGGACGCGAGCGGGATGTGCTTCGCGCCGTCGAACAGGATGCGGTCGTAGATCTCGTCGGCGAGCAGCAGGAGGCTGTGCTCGCGCGCGACGTCGGCGATCTGCTCGAGCACCTCGCGGCTGTACACCGCGCCGGTGGGGTTGTTCGGGTTGATGACGACGATCGCCTTGGTGCGCGGCGTGATGCGCGCGCGGATGTCCTCGACGTCGGGCTGCCACCCGGTCGACTCGTCGCACCGGTAGTGCACCGGCTTCCCGTCGGACAGGCTCGTCATCGCCGTCCACAGCGGGTAGTCGGGGGAGGGGATGAGCACCTCGTCGCCCTCGTCGAGCAGGGCCTGGAGCGTCATCGTGATGAGCTCGGAGACGCCGTTGCCGAGGTAGACGTCGTCGACGTCGAACGTCGGGAAGCCGGCGACGGTCTCGTAGCGCGTGACGATGGCGCGGCGCGCGGAGAGGATGCCGCGCGACTCGGTGTACCCGTGCGCGTGGGGGACGGCGGCGATGACGTCGGCGACGATCTGGTGCGGCGCGTCGAAGCCGAACGCCGCCGGGTTGCCGGTGTTGAGCTTGAGGACCCGCCGGCCCTCGGCCTCCAGGCGTGCTGCCTCGTCGAGCGCCTTGCCGCGGATCTCGTAGAGGACGTCCTTGAGCTTCGACGACTGGTCGAGGGGGCGCAGCGGCATGCCGGGAGCGTAACCGGGGCGCGCCGCCGGGGCCGCGACCTTTCCGGCGACGGCCGCCACGTCGCGCGCGCGCACCCGCGCCGGATCCGGGCGAAACGCAGTGTTTACGCCGCGCGTCGGACGCGCGAAACACGGCGTCCCTAGCGTTCCCGGCCATGGGCACCGGGATGTATACGCCGCGGGACACAGCGCGGTGCGACACGGCGTCCGACCGCCCCGACCTCGCCCCGACCGCCCGCTCGTCCCGACGAAAGGCACCTGCGTTGACCAGACACCCCCTCCCCGCCCGGGCGTCCCGCGGCCGCGCGCTCGCGCTGTCGGCCGGCGTCCTCGCCACCGCGCTCGCCCTGTCCGCGTGCGGCGCCCGCGCCGGCGCGTCCGACGACGCGGGAGCCACCCCCTCGGGCGGCGCGTCCTGCGTGGACACCTCCGGCGACACCGTGAAGATCGGCTTCCTCAACTCGCTGTCCGGCACGATGGCGATCTCGGAGCAGACGGTGCGCGACTCGCTCGACCTCGCCGCGGAGGAGATCAACGCGGCCGGCGGCGTGCTCGGCAAGCGGCTCGAGGTCGTCGCCGAGGACGGCGCGTCCGAGCCGACCGTCTTCGCGGAGAAGGCCGAGAAGCTCATCTCGTCCGACTGCGTCGCGGCGGTGTTCGGCGGCTGGACGTCGTCGTCGCGCAAGGCGATGCTGCCGGTCTTCGAGTCCCGCGACTCCCTGCTGTTCTACCCGGTGCAGTACGAGGGCCTCGAGGCGTCGCCGAACGTCTTCTACACGGGTGCGACGACGAACCAGCAGATCATCCCGGGCATGGACTACCTGAAGGAGCAGGGGAAGACGAAGGTCTTCCTCGTCGGCTCCGACTACGTCTTCCCGCGCACGGCGAACAAGATCATCAACGCGTACGCCGAGGCGAACGGCATCGAGATCGTCGGCGAGGAGTACGCCCCGCTCGGGCACACGGACTTCTCGACGATCGTCAACAAGCTGAAGGCGTCGGGCGCCGACGCGGTGTTCAACACCCTGAACGGCGACTCGAACGTCGCGTTCTTCAAGGAGTACAAGAACGTCGGCCTCGCCGCGGACACCGTCCCGGTGGTCTCCGTCTCGATCGCGGAGGAGGAGGTCGGCGGCATCGGCGTCGACAACGTCGTCGGGCAGCTGACGGCGTGGAACTACTACCAGACCGTCGAGTCGGCGGCGAACACCGACTTCGTCGCGGCCTTCAAGGAGGCGTACGGGGACGACCGGCCGACGTCCGACCCGATGGAGGCGGCGTACACGTCGCTGTACCTGTGGAAGGGCATGGTCGAGAAGGCCGGGTCGTTCGACGTGGCCGCGATCCAGGAGGCCGCGGACGGCGTCACCTTCGACGCGCCCGAGGGCACCGTCACCGTGAACGGCGACAACCACCACATCGCCAAGACGGCGTACATCGGCGAGATCCAGGAGGACGGCCTCATCTACCCGGTGTGGCAGTCCGACGGCCCGATCGAGCCGGACCCGTTCCTCGAGGGCTACGACTGGGCCGAGGGCCTGTCCTGACCTGACGCGCGCACCCGCGCACCCCGATCGCGGCGACCCGGCCGGTCCGACCCCTCGGCCGGCCGGGTCGTCGCCCCCGGTGCACCACCCCACAGGAAGGCGGCCCATGGACGCCCTGCTACCCCAGCTGTTCGCGGGGCTGAGCCTCGGCTCGGTCCTGCTGCTCGCGGCGCTCGGCCTCGCCCTGACCTTCGGGCAGATGGGCGTCATCAACATGGCGCACGGCGAGCTCATGATGGCCGGCGCGTACACCGCGTTCGTCGTGCAGCAGGTGCTGCCCGACGCGGGCGTCTCGCTGCTCGTCTCGCTGCCGCTCGGCTTCCTCGTCGGCGGCCTGCTCGGCCTGCTGCTCGAGGTCACGCTCCTCTCCCGCATGTACCGGCGGCCGCTCGACACGCTGCTCGTCACGTTCGGCGTCGCGCTGGTGCTCCAGCAGCTCGCGCGGGACGTGTTCGGCGCGCCGAACGTCGACGTGCGCGCGCCGGCGTGGCTCTCCGGGGCGGTGCCGGTGCTCGGCATGGACCTGCCCCGGACGCGCCTGTTCATCCTCGCGCTCGCGGTCGTGGCCGTCGTGGCGCTGTCGCTCGTGCTCAAGGTGACGCCGCTGGGCAGGCGCATCCGCGCGACCGTGCAGAACCGCGACCTCGCGGAGACCTCCGGCGTCTCGACGCGCGCGACGGACCGGCTCACGTTCTTCGTCGGGTCGGGCATCGCGGGGATCGCGGGCGTCGCGCTGACGCTGCTCGGGTCGATCGGCCCCACGCTCGGCACGAGCTACGTCGTCGACGCGTTCCTCGTGGTCGTCGCCGGCGGGATCGGGCAGCTCAAGGGCGCCGTCATCGCGGCCGTCGGCCTGGGCCTGCTGCAGGCGGCGTTCGAGTTCTCCACGACCGCGAGCCTCGCGAAGGTGCTCGTGTTCGTGGTGGTCGTCGCGTTCCTGCAGCTGCGGCCGCAGGGCATCGTCTCGGTCCGCACGCGGAGCCTCGCGTGAGCGCGGGGGCGGACGTGGCGGCGCGCCCGGTGTGGTGGCGGCGCGCGGGCGTGCGCACGTGGGGCGGGATCGCGCTCGCGGCCGTCCTGCTGCTGGGCGTCGCGCCGGCCGTGCTGTCGGACTTCCGGCTCAACCTGCTCGCGAAGTTCCTGTGCCTCGCGATGGTCGCGGTCGGCATCGGGCTGGCGTGGGGGCGCGGCGGGATGCTCGTGCTCGGGCAGGGCGTGTTCTTCGGGCTCGGCGGCTACCTCATGGCGATGCACATGAAGCTGTCCGACGCCGGCCCGGGCGGCGTCCCGGACTTCATGCTGCTGTACGGCGACGGCGTGGTGCCCGGGTGGTGGGAGCCGCTGCGCTCGCCGGTCGTCACGGTGCTCGCGATCCTGGTGCTGCCGGCGGCGCTCGCGACCGTGCTGGGCCTCGCGGTGTTCCGCCGCCGGGTGCGGGGTGCGTACTTCGCGATCCTGTCGCAGGCGCTCGCCGCGGCGTTCGCGATCCTGCTGGTCGGCCAGCAGAAGGTCACGGGCGGCACCAACGGCCTCAACGGGTTCCGGTCGTTCTTCGGCTACGACCTCGCCGACCCGGTGAACAAGCGGATGCTCTACTACATCGCCGCCGGCGTGCTCATCGCGATGGTCGCCGCCGTGGGGCTGCTCATGCGCTCGCGGTACGGGGAGCTCCTCGTCGCGGTGCGCGACCAGGAGAACCGCGTGCGGTTCCTCGGCTACGACCCGGCGGTCGTCAAGGTCGTCGCGTACGCCGTGGCGGCCGCGTTCGCCGCGGTCGGCGGGGCGCTGTTCGCGCCGGTCGTCGGCATCATCTCGCCCGCAGACGTGGGCGTCGTGCCGTCCATCGGGCTGCTCGTGGGCGTCGCGATCGGCGGGCGGGCGACGCTGCTCGGGCCCGTGCTCGGGTCGATCGCGGTGTCGTGGGCGGAGACGTCGCTGTCCGAGCAGTTCCCGTCGTTCTGGACCTACTTCCAGGGGGCGCTGTTCATCGGCGTCGTCGCGTTCCTGCCGAACGGGCTCGCCTCGCTGGGCGGGGCGGTCCGGCGGCGTCGGGGCGGTGCTGCGGTGCCGGCGGACGGGCCCGGGTCCGACGTCCGTCCCGACGACGGCACCGCGGGCGGCGTGCCCGCCGACCCGCCCGCCGACCCGCCCGCCGCAAGCGCCGCGGACACCGTCGACACCGCCGGGAGGCACGCATGAGCGACCCGACCCCCGCCCCCGCGGCGGACGCGCCGCGCCTGGACACCGAGGCGCTCGAGCAGGTGCTCGCCGCGCCCCCCGCCCGGTTCCGGCACGACTACCTCGAGGTGCGCGGCCTGCGCGTCGAGTTCGACGGCTTCGTCGCCGTCGACGGCGTCGACCTCACCGTCACGCAGGGCGACCTGCGCTTCCTCATCGGGCCGAACGGCGCCGGCAAGACCACGGTCGTCGACGCGGTGACGGGCCTGGTGGCCGGCAGCGGGTCGGTGCGGTTCGGCGGCGTCGAGCTGCTCGGCCGGCCGTCGCACCGGATCGCGCGCGCCGGCGTCGGCCGCACGTTCCAGACCGCGAGCGTGTTCGACGAGCTCACGGTGCTGCAGAACCTCGACATCGCGGCCGGTGCCGGCCGCGGCCCGCTGACGCTGCTGCGCCGCCGGCGCGGCGTGCCGGCGGAGATCGAGGCCGCGCTCGAGACGGTCGGGCTCGCGCACGTGCGCGACCTGCCGGCGGGCGTCCTCGCGCACGGGCAGAAGCAGTGGCTCGAGATCGGGATGCTGCTGGTCCAGGACGCGCGGCTGCTGCTGCTCGACGAGCCCGTCGCCGGCATGAGCCAGGCCGAGCGCGAGGAGACCGGCCTGCTGCTGCAGCGCATCGGCGAGCAGCGGACCGTCGTCGTCGTCGAGCACGACATGGAGTTCCTGCGCGCGTTCGCGTCGTCCGTCACCGTGCTGCACCAGGGGAAGGTGCTCGCGGAGGGCACGGTCGCGCAGGTGCAGGCCGACCCGCGGGTCGTCGAGGTGTACCTGGGCACGGGCACGCACGGGCGCGGGTCGTGCACCGCGGCCGGCGCGCCCGTCACGAGCACGGAGGTGGAGTGATGCTGCAGCTGTGCGGGGTGCACGTCGGGTACGGGCGCACGACGGTCGTGCACGGCGTCGACGTCGAGGTGCCGGACGGGCAGGTCGTCGCCGTCCTCGGCCACAACGGCGCGGGCAAGACGACGCTGCTGCGCGCCGCGGTCGGCCTGCTGCCCGTCCGGTCCGGGGCCGTGCTGGTCGACGGCGACGACGTGACGCGCGCGCGGCCGCACCAGCGGGTGCGGCGCGGGCTCGCGTACGTGCCGCAGGGGCAGCAGTCGTTCGGGCAGCTGACGGCGCGCGAGAACCTGCAGCTCGTCGCGGACGTCGCCGGGTCCGCCGGCGGGCGGCGCGTCGACGAGGCGCTCGACCTGTTCCCCGCGCTGCGGGAGGTGCTCGGGCGGCGCGCGGGGTTGCTGTCCGGCGGGCAGCGGCAGCAGCTCGCGATCGCGCGGGCGCTCGTCACCGGGCCGCGCGTCATGGTGCTCGACGAGCCGACGGAAGGGATCCAGCCGTCGGTCGTCGCGGAGATCGAGGACGCGGTCGTGCAGCTCGCGGCGGACGGCCTCGGGGTGCTCCTCGTGGAGCAGCACGTCGGGTTCGCGCTCGCCGCGGCGTCGCGCTACCACGTGCTCGAGTCGGGGCGCGTGACCGCGACGGGCGCCGGCGGCGCCGAGCAGCAGGACGTCGTGCGCGCGGCGATGGCGCTGTGAGGGACGCGTGAGCGGTGCGGTGCTGCCCGCCGCGGGGGATGTCGGCGCAGGTCTACGCTCCGTGGGTATGGGCACGGGCGGGTCGTTGCGGGAGGCCGTGTACCACCGGCTGCGGGACGAGATCCTCAACGGGCGGGTGTCGCCGCGCGAGCGGCTGACCGAGCCGAAGCTGTCCAAGGCGTTCGAGGTGTCCCGTACCCCGGTGCGCGAGGCGCTGTCGCGGCTGCTGTCCGACGGGCTCGTCGAGCGCACCGACTTCGGGTACGCCGTCGTCGTGCCGTCGCTCGAGACGCTGCGCAACCTCTACGAGCTGCGCATCACGCTCGAGCTGCGCGGCATCGCCCGCGCCATCGAGAACCGGCAGGTCACCCACGACGCGGAGATGCTCCGCGCCGAGCTGGCCCGGTGGGAGGAGATGCGGGACGTCGTCCCGGACCCCGACCCGAGCTTCGTCGTCGTCGACGAGGGGTTCCACCAGGTGCTCTCGCGCGCGTCCGGCAATGCGCAGCTCACCGACGCCCTCGTCACCGTCAACCAGAAGATCCGCGCCGTGCGCATGCACGACTTCGTCGAGGAGGACCGCATCACGGCCACGATCGACGAGCACACGGAGATCCTGCGGCTCGTGCTGGCCGACCGGCTGCCCGAGGCCCTCACGGCGCTGCACAAGCACGTGGGCGAGTCGCTCGAGGTCGTCATGGACCGGGCGTCGGCGGCGATGGCGCGGATGGCGCTCGCGGGCTGACCGGACCCGCCTCCTCGGGCCGGCCACCCCTTCACCCCGCCCCGCCCGCCCACCCACCACCCACCACCTGGTCGCCGAACGGCATACCAGTGGCGTTCTCGGCACCGAGAGCGCCACTGGTACTCCGTTCGGCGCCTGGAGTGTGCGCTGGCGCCGGCTCGCGGTCGCCGCCCGCCGGCCGCCGCTCGCTGTCGCCGAACGGCATACCGGTGCGGTTCTCGGCGCTGGGAGCGGCACCGGTATGCCGGTCGGCGGGTGGGGGCGGCAGGAGGAGGTGCGGCGTAACGCGACGTTTACGGCGGCGCGCGAAAGGGGAAACAGGGCGCTCCTACGGTCCCGGATACCGGGGTGTATACAGCCCCGGTCGTCCTCCGGCCCCGTGCCGGACCGACCCGAGGGGCCGCCGTGTTCGACACCCTGCTCGTGGCCAACCGCGGCGAGATCGCCGTCCGGATCCTGCGCACCGCGTCCGCGCTGGGGCTGCGGACCGTGGCGGTGTACTCCGACGCGGACGCCGCCGCCCCGCACGTCCGGCTCGCCGACACCGCCGTCCGCCTGGGCCCCGCGCCGGCCGCGGAGTCGTACCTGCGGGCCGACGCCGTGTTGGAGGCGGCGCTCGCCACGGGCGCCGGCGCGATCCACCCGGGCTACGGGTTCCTGTCGGAGAACGCGGCGTTCGCGACGGCCGTCGAGGAGGCCGGGCTCGCGTTCGTCGGCCCGACGCCCGCCCACCTGGAGGTCTTCGGCGACAAGCACCGTGCCCGCGAGGCGGCCCGGGCGGCGGGCGTCCCGCTCATCGCGGGCAGCGGCCTGCTCGACGACGTCGACGCGGCCCTCGCGGCGGCCGAGGCGGTCGGCTACCCGGTCATGCTCAAGGCCGTCGGCGGCGGTGGCGGCATCGGCATGCAGGCGTGCGACGGTCCGGACGAGCTGCGCGAGGCGTACGCGCGCGTGCAGCGGCTGGCGGCGGCGAGCTTCGGGTCCGGCGGCGTGTTCCTCGAGCGGTTCGTGCGGCGCGCCCGGCACCTGGAGGTGCAGGTGTTCGGCGACGGCGACGGGCGGGTCGTCAGCCTCGGCGACCGGGACTGCTCGCTGCAGCGGCGCAACCAGAAGGTCGTCGAGGAGGCGCCGGCGCCGGGCCTTCCGGACGCGGTCCGGGCCGAGCTCGCCGCGTCGGCCCGCGCCCTCACTGCCTCGGTCGCGTACCGCTCCGCCGGCACCGTGGAGTACGTCTACGACGTCGACCGCGAGGAGGTGTCGTTCCTCGAGGTGAACACGCGCCTGCAGGTCGAGCACCCCGTCACGGAGGCGATCACGGGCGTCGACCTCGTCGGCTGGATGCTGCGTCTCGCACGCGGCGACGCCGACCTGCGCACCGAGCTCGCCGCCCTCCCCGACGACGGACCCGCCCGGCGGGGCCACGCGGTCGAGGCCCGCGTCTACGCCGAGGACCCGCGCCGCGGCTACCGGCCGAGCGCCGGCCTGCTCACCGAGGTCGTCTACCCGGCCAGCGTCCGCGTCGACGCCTGGGCCGAGACCGGCCAGGAGGTCACGAGCCACTACGACCCGATGCTCGCCAAGGTCGTCGTGCACGGGGCCGACCGCGACGCCGCCCTCGCCGCCGCCGCCGACGCGCTCGCGGGCACCGCGGTCGCCGGCGTCGTCACCAACCTGCCGCTGCTGCGCGCCGCCGTCGCGGACGCCGCGTTCGCCGCCGCTACGCACACGACCGGCACGCTCGCGCACGTCACCGACGACGAGCCGTGGGTCGAGGTGCTGCGGCCCGGCGTCATGACGACCGTGCAGGACTGGCCCGGCCGGCTCGGCCACTGGGACGTCGGCATCAGCCCGTCCGGCCCCATGGACGACCTGTCGTTCCGGCTCGGCAACGTCGCCCTCGGCAACCCCGAGGGCGCGCCCGGCCTCGAGTGCACGCTGCAGGGCCCGCGGCTGCGGTTCAGCCACGCGGCGGTCGTGTGCGTGACGGGGGCCGAGGCGCCCGTCACGGTCGACGGCGTGCCCGTGCCGCAGTGGGAGCCCGTCGACGTGCCGGCCGGCGCGGTCCTCGACGTCGGCGCGCCCGCGGGCACCGGCCTGCGGACGTACGTGCTGGTCCGCGGGGGTCTCGACGTGCCGACGTACCTCGGGTCGGCGTCGACGTTCTCGCTGGGCGGCTTCGGCGGGTACACCGGGCGCGCGCTGGTCACCGGGGACGTGCTGGTCCCCGCCGCGTCGGCCGCCGACGCGCCCGCACCCGTCACCGTGCCGGAGGAGGCCCGCCCGCAGCTCGTGCACGCGTGGGAGCTCGCGGTGCAGGAGGGGCCGCAGCCCGCGCCGACGTACTTCACGCGCGACGACATGGCCATGCTCTACGCCGCCACGTGGCAGGTGCAGACGCACGCCAACCGCACGGGCATCCGCCTGTCCGGCCCGAAGCCGCGGTGGGCACGCCCCGACGGCGGCGAGGCCGGCCTGCACCCGTCCAACCTGCACGACAACCCGTACTCGGTCGGCGCGCTCAACGTCTCGGGGGACACCCCGATCCTGCTCGGCCCGGACGGGCCGTCGCTCGGCGGGTTCGCGTGCCCGGTGACCGTGGTCGCGGGGCACCGCTGGAAGATGGGCCAGATCCGCCCGGGCGACACCGTGCGGCTCGTCCCGGTGCCGGAGGCGACGGCCGACGCGCTGCGCACGTCGACCGTCCGGCGCGCCGCGGCGTCCGTGCCCGCGGACCTCGCCACCGGACCCGACGGCGACGACGGGGTGCTCGCACGCGTCGCCGGCGACCCCGCCGACCCGCTCGGCCGCCCGGACGTCGTCTACCTGCGCGGCGCCGACGACAACGTGCTCGTCGAGTACGGCCCGATGGTGCTCGACCTGGGCCTGCGCATGCGCGTGCACGCGCTCGGCGAGGCGCTGCGGGCGCGCGGGCTGCCGGGCGTCGTCGACATCACGCCCGGTGTGCGGAGCCTGCACGTGCACGTCGACCCCGCGCTGCTCGGCGTCCGGGCGCTCGTCGACGTGCTCGTCGCGCTCGAGGCCGACCTGCCCGCGACCGCCGACCTCGAGGTGCCGTCGCGCCGCATCCACCTGCCGTTCTCGTTCGACGACCCCGTCGTCGCCGACGCGGTCGCCCGGTACACGGTCGGGGTGCGCCCCGAGGCGCCGTGGCTGCCGTCGAACGTCGAGTTCGTGCGGCGGGTCAACGGGCTGCCGTCGGGCGAGGACGTGCTGCGGACGATGACGGAGGCGGAGTACCTCGTCCTCGGGCTCGGCGACGTCTACCTGGGCGCGCCGCTCGCGGTGCCGCTCGACCCGCGGCACCGGCTCATGACGACCAAGTACAACCCCGCGCGCACGTGGACGGCCGCCGACACCGTGGGCCTCGGCGGGCAGTACCTGTGCGTGTACGGCATGGACTCGCCGGGCGGGTACCAGCTGGTCGGGCGGACCGTGCCGATCTGGTCCGGGCACCGCCAGCACGGCGTCTTCGAGCCGGGCACGCCGTGGCTGCTGCGGTTCTTCGACCGGATCGTGTGGCACCCGGTGAGCGCCGACGACCTCGCCGAGCAGCGCGTCGCCTTCGCCGCCGGGCGGCTCGACGTGGAGGTCGAGCACGGCACGTTCTCCTACCGCGAGCACCTGGGGCTGCTGACCGAGCACGCCGACGACATCGCGGCGTTCCGCACGCACCAGGCCGCCGCGTTCGCGGTGGAGCGGGCCGCGTGGGCGGCCGCCGGCGAGCTCGACGCGGCGCCGGAGGAGGACGCGCCGGCGCTCGCGCACGGGTCGGTGGCGGCCGAGATCGAGCTGCTCGACGGGCACGTGCTAGTCGAGGCGCCGATGGTGGGGTCCGTGTGGCGCGTCGAGGCCGCCGCGGGCACCGACGTGCGCGCCGGCGACCTGCTCGTCGCGCTCGAGGCCATGAAGCTCGAGCTCGCCGTGGCCTCGCCGTCCGACGGGCGGGTCGTGCGGGTGCTCGTCGAGCCCGGGCAGCACGTCGGCCCCGGCGCGCCGCTGGCGGTGCTGGCGGTCGAGGCGTGAGTGCGAGCGCGCCGGGTGCGCAGGTGGTGGACGCGGCGGTGCCGCACGGGACGACGGTGGGGGACGCGGTGACGCAGGTGGACGTGGACGCGGACGGCACGGCGGCCGGGGCGACGTCGGTGCCCGCGACCGACGGGACCGGCGCCCCGGCGTCGCAGCCGTTCGCCGCCGCACCCGAGCAGCAGGTGTACGACGTGCCGATGCCGCGCCTCGTCCGCTCCATCCTGCGCTCGACCTCGCCGTGGGTGTTCGTCGTCGTGGTCGTCGCGGCGGTCGTCGCCGTCGTCGTCACGGGCGACGTCGGGCCGCTGTTCGTCGTGGTGCCCGGCGCGCTCGGCGTCGGCGGGTACGTGTGGGGGCGGCTCAACGTCGCGGCGACGTTCCGCGCGGCCACGTCGCCGGACGGCATCCGGCTGCGGCACGGCCTGACGGAGACGCGCACGCAGACCGTGCCCCCGGGGCGCGTGCAGGCGGTGCGCCTGACGCAGGGCCCGCTGTGGCGGCGTCCCGACTGGTGGCGCGTCGAGATGAACGTCGCCGGCTACGGCGCGGAGGCGGCCAACGAGTCGGTGCTGCACCCGGTCGCGACGCGCCAGGAGGCGGCCGTCGCGCTGTGGCTGGTGCTGCCGGACCTCGGCACGGACGACCCGCTCGGCGCCCTCGACGCGGCGTTCGACGGCCAGGGCGACGCGGGCGGCTTCACGCCCGCGCCGGAGCGTGCGCGCTGGCTGGACCCGCTGGGCTGGCGCCGGCACGGCGTGCTCGTCACCCGCACCGCGCTGGTCATGCGGTCGGGGCGCTGGTGGCGGACCGTCGTCGTCGTCCCGCACGAGCGCACGCAGAGCCTCGCGGTGACGCAGGGCCCGGTGCAGCGGCGGCTGGGGGTGGCGACGTTCGTCGCGCACTCGACGCCCGGGCCGGTCACCCCGCAGGTGGCCCATCTCGACGGCGCCGTCGCGGGCGCGCTGCTCGGCGAGCAGGCCGAGCGCGCGCGGCAGGCGCGGGCGGTCGCCGGACCCGAGCTGTGGATGCGTGCGGCGGAGGCGCCCCACGCGCCCGCGTCCCTCGGCGTGGGCGATCCCGCCGCCGGCCGGGTGCCGCCGCCCGACGCACCGGACGCACCCGGGGACGTGCGGTGAGCGCCGACCCCGCCGCCCGCCCGGGGCGCCTCGGGGTCGGCGTCGTCGGGGCGGGCCGCGTGGGCGCCGTGCTGGGCAGCGCGCTGCGCGGCGCCGGGCACCCCGTCGTGGCCGTGAGCGCGGTGTCGCAGGCGTCGCGCGAGCGTGCGTCGACGCTCCTGCCGGGCGTGCCGGTCGTCGACGTGCCGGAGGTGGTGCGCCGCGCCGAGCTCGTCCTGCTGGCCGTGCCCGACGACGCCCTGCCGGGGCTCGTGCGCGGCCTCGCGGGGACGGGCGGCTGGCAGCCCGGGCAGATCGTCGTGCACACGTCCGGGCGCTTCGGCGTGGACGTGCTCGCGCCGGCGCGCGCCGCGGGCGTCATCCCGCTCGCGCTGCACCCGGCCATGACGTTCACCGGGACGTCGCTCGACCTCGCCCGGCTCGTCGGCTGCGCGTTCGCGGTGACCGCGCCGGCCCCGGTGCTGCCGATCGGCCAGGCGCTCGTCGTCGAGGTCGGCGGCGAGCCGGTCGTCGTCGCGGAGGAGGCGCGCGGGCTGTACCACGCGGGGCTCGCGCACGCGGCGAACCACCTCGTCGTGCTGGTCGCGCAGGCCGCGCAGGCGCTGCGCGCGGCCGGGGTCGGCGAGCCCGGGCGCGTGCTGCGGCCCCTGCTGGACGCCGCGCTCGACGGCGCCCTGCGCGCCGAGGACGCCGGCGGCGGCGACGGCCCGGGCGCGATCACCGCGCTGACGGGGCCGGTCCGCCGCGGCGACGCCGGCACCGTGCAGGAGCACGCTGTGACGCTCGCCGCACTGGGGGCCGCGACCGGCGCGGTCGACGTGCCGAGCGGGTACGGTGCCCTGGCTCGCGCGGCCACGTCGCGCGCGCTCGCGGCCGGCCTGCTCGGGCCCGCGGACGCCCAGCGGGTGCTCGACGCGCTCGCGGGCATCATCGCGGCGCCCGGGGCGTTGGACCGTCAGGACGGGCCCGGGGCGACCCCGGGCCGGGACGACCGGCAGGACGACGGCGGCACGTCGCCGCAGGAGGACGCATGACGACCAGTCCCGTGCTGGTGCAGGACCGCGAGGCCCTCGAGGACGCGCTCGACGCGCAGGACGAGGCGGCGCTCGCCGCCGACGACCCGGCGGGCGGGCGCCCGTACCTGCGTGCCGTGGTGATGACGATGGGCGCGCTGCACGACGGCCACCTCGCGCTGGTGCGCCGCGCGCGCGAGCTCGCGGACTCGGTCGTGGTGACGATCTTCGTCAACCCGCTGCAGTTCGGCCCGTCCGAGGACCTCGCGCGCTACCCGCGCGACCTCGACGGCGACCTCGCGCTGCTGACCGGCGAGGGCCTGCTCGGCGCGGGCGACGTCGTGCTCGCGCCGACCGTCGACGTCGTGTATCCCGACGGCGACCCGGTGGTGCGCGTCGGGGCCGGGAGCCTCGGCGACGTGCTCGAGGGCGCGGCGCGCCCGGGGCACCTCGACGGCGTCCTCACGGTGGTGCTCAAGCTGCTGCACCTGACGCGCCCCGACGTCGCGGTGTTCGGCGCCAAGGACGCGCAGCAGCTCGCCGCCGTGCGGCGCATGGTGCGCGACCTCGACGTCCCGGTCGAGGTCGTCGCGGAGCCGACCGTCCGCGAGGCCGACGGCCTGGCCCTCTCGAGCCGCAACGCGTACCTGTCCGCCGCGGAGCGCGCCCGCGCGCTCGGGCTGTCCGCGGCGCTGCGCGCAGGTGCGGCCGCGGCCGACGGCGGGGCCGACGCGGTCCGCACCGCCGCCCGCGCGGCACTCGACGCGGCCCTGACCGCCGACGACGCGGTCGACTACGTCGCCCTCGTCGACCCGGCGACGTTCGCCGACGCCGACGACGCGACGTCCGACGCGCTGCTGCTCGTTGCCGCCCGCGTCGGTGCCACGCGCCTCATCGACAACGTGCCCGTCGCCCTGCGGGCCGCCGCCACGGCCGGGGGTGCCGCATGACGACGCTCCGGCGCACGATGATGACCGGCAAGATCCACCGCGCCACGGTGACGGCGGCCGACCTGCACTACGTCGGCTCCATCACGGTCGACGCGGACCTGCTCGCGGCGGCGGACGTGCTGCCCGGGCAGCAGGTCGACGTCGTCGACGTGACCAACGGGTCGCGCCTCACCACCTACGCGATCGCCGGCGAGGCCGGGTCGGGGCAGGTGTGCGTCAACGGCGCCGCCGCGCACCTCGTGCACCCGGGCGACGTCGTCATCGTCATCGCCTACGGCACGATGTCCGACGCGGAGGCCCGCACGTACACGCCGCACGTCGTGCTGGTCGACGCGGACAACCGGGTCGTCGACACGAACGAGGACCCGGGCCAGGTGCCGCCCGCGTGGACGGCCGAGGCCGGGCTCGTGCCGAGCGGCCTGCCGTTCGGCGAGGGGCGCGCGGCCGTCGCGTCGGCGCCGCACGGCACGCAGCACGGCACGCACACCGACCCGCCCGCCGCCGACCCCCGGTGACGCACCTCGCGACCCGCCTGGCGGCACCCGCCCCGGGCTGGACCGTCCGCGCCGACGCGGTCGTCGTCGGCTCGGGGATCGCCGGGCTCACGGCCGCGCTGGAGCTGCGCACGCGCGTGCGCCGCGTGCTGCTCGTGACGAAGGACGTGCTGTCGTCCGGGTCGACGGTGTGGGCGCAGGGCGGCATCGCGGCGGCGCTCGACCCGGGCGACTCGCCGGCCGCGCACCTGCGCGACACGCTCGTCGCGGGCGCCGGCCTGTGCGACCCGCGCGCGGTCGAGATGCTGGTGACCGAGGGCCCGGCGCGGGTGCACGAGCTCGTCACGCGCGGCGCGGTGTTCGACACGGGCCCCGACGGCGCGATCAGCCTGACCCGGGAGGGCGGCCACCTCGCCGACCGCATCGCGCACGCCGGCGGCGACGCGACGGGGGCGGAGATCTCCCGCGCGCTCGTCGCGCAGATCGAGGCGGTCCGCGACGACCCGGGCATCGAGGTCGTCGAGCACGCGCTCGTGCTGGACGTGCTGACGGGCGCGCCGGGCCCCGACGGCTCCCCGGGGCCGGTGCGCGGCGTCACGCTGCACGTCATCGGCGAGGGGTCCCGCGACGGCGTGGGCGCGGCGCTGGCGCCGGCGGTGGTGCTGGCCACGGGGGGCATCGGGCAGGTGTACCGGTCCTCGACGAACCCGGCGCTCGCGACGGGCGACGGCATCGCCGCCGCCCTGCGCGCGGGCGCGCGGCTCGGCGACCTGGAGTTCGTGCAGTTCCACCCGACGGTGCTGTGGCTCGGCTCCGGGGTGCGGGGGCAGCTGACGCTCGTCTCGGAGGCCGTGCGCGGCGAGGGCGCCTACCTGCTCGACACCGACGGCGTCCGGTTCATGCCGGACGAGCACCCGCTGGCCGAGCTCGCGCCGCGCGACGTCGTCGCGCACGCCATCGTCCGGCGGACCGCCGCCACCGGCGCGGACCACGTCTGGCTCGACGCGCGTCACCTCGGCGCCGACTTCCTGCGCCGCCGCTTCCCGACGATCCACGCGCGGCTGCTCGAGCACGGCATCGACCTGACGACCGACCTGGTGCCGGTCGCGCCGGCGCAGCACTACCACTCGGGCGGCGTCGTCACGGACCTCGACGGACGGGCGTCCGTGCCCGGCCTGTACGCGGTGGGGGAGGTCGCGTGCACCGGTGTGCACGGTGCGAACCGGCTGGCGTCGAACTCGCTGCTCGAGGGCCTGGTGTTCGCGCACCGTGCCGCGCGGGACGTCGTCGCCCGCCTCGAGGGCGGCTTCCTCACCGCCGGTGACCCGGTCGAGCGGCCCGGGGACGCGGCCCTCGTGGCGGCCGCGGCGCGCTCGCGCGTGCAGCGCGCCGCCACCGACGGGCCGGGCGTGCTCCGGTCCGGCGACGGTCTGCGCCGGGCGGCAGACGTGCTCGCGGCCGTCCCGACGGACGCGCACCGCCGGCACGACGACGGCCGCGCGCTCGCGGCGCCGCAGACCGCCGAGTGGGAGACCACGAACGTCCACCAGGTCGCGACCGTGCTCACGCAGGCCGCGCTGACGCGCGAGGAGTCGCGCGGCGGGCACGCCCGGACGGACTTCCCCGTGACGTCGGACGCGTGGCGGGTGCGCGTGGAGGTGGCGCTCGACGCCGACGGGCGCGTGGGCGTCACCCGCGCCCCCGTCCGTGCGGCCGACGGTCTCCTCCCCGCGGGGGAGGCGGCGGTGCCGCGGGGCTGATCCGCCCGCGCGGCGGCGAACCTAGGCTGCCGGGCATGCCCGCTCCCGTCCCCGCGCCCGCGCCGCCCGCGCCCCCGCCCCTCGGCCCGTGGTCGCGCACGTGGCGCTACCTGGTGGCGGCGGCCGTGGGCCTGGTCACCTGGGCCCTGGTCCTCGAGGACGTGTCGTCGTCGGCGGAGGCGTGGTCGCCCGTCGCGGTCCTCGCGCTCCTCCTCGACCTCGTGCTCGGCGCCGTCGCGACCGGCCTGCTCGCGCTGCGCCGGCGGACCCCGCTCGCGACCGCCCTGGTCACCGCGGCGCTCACGACCGTCTCGTCCGCCGCGGTCGGCGCGGCGGTGCTGGCGCTCGTGTCGGTGTCGACGCGGCGCAGGTGGCGCGAGGTGCTGACCGTCGGGGCGGTGTGGCTCGTCGCGATGGCCGGCAGCGAGCTGGTCTTCGCGACGCTGTACGGCGGCGAGCGCACCGACCTCCTGCCCGCGCTGGCGCTGACCGTCCTCCTCGTCGGCCTCTTCGTCGCCGTCGGCTTCTACGTCGGTGCGCGCCGCGACCTCGTGCGGTCCCTCCGCGAGCGTGCCGAGGCCGCGGAGGCGGCACAGGAGTCGCGCGCGGAGCAGGCCCGCGCCGCCGAGCGCACCCGCATCGCCCGCGAGATGCACGACGTGCTCGCGCACCGCATCTCGCTCGTGGCGCTGCAGGCGGGCGGGCTCGCGTACCGCGACGACCTGACGCAGGAGCAGGCGCGCGCGGCGGCGGAGACGATCCGCGACAGCGCCCACCGGGCGCTCGAGGAGCTCCGCGAGGTGCTCGGCGTCCTGCGTGCCGACGACCCGGGGCCCGCGGAGCACGAGCCGCCGCAGCCGACCCTCGACGAGCTGCCCGCGCTGCTGGCCGACCTCGACGAGGCGGGCGCCACGGTGGCGCTCGACGTGTCGGCGCTGCCGGGGGCCGCGCGCGCGTCCCTCGCCGACGTGCCGACGTCCGTGTCGCGCACCGCGTTCCGGCTGCTGCAGGAGGCCCTGACGAACGCGCAGAAGCACGCGCCCGGTGCACCGGTGGACGTGCGGCTCGCCGGGGCGCCCGGCGAGCGGCTCGAGGTGACGGTGACGAACCCGCTGCCGGTGGCCGTCCCCGTGGGAGCCGACGACGGCCCGCGCGTGCCGGGTGCCGGCCTGGGCCTGGTGGGCGCGCACGAGCGCGCCGCCCTCGCCGGGGGCGGGCTGGCGCACGGGCGCGAGCAGGGGCCCGACGGGACGGGCCGGTTCGTCGTGAGAGCGTGGCTGCCGTGGTCGGCGTGACGGGGACGGGTGGGGACGTGCCGGGGACGGACGGCACGGTGGGCGGGGCGACCGTGCGCGTGGTGGTCGTCGACGACGACGCGATGGTCCGCTCGGGCCTGCGCCTGATCCTCGGCGGCGACCGGCGCATCGAGGTCGTCGGCGAGTGCGGGGACGGGCAGGAGGCCGTCGCCGAGGTGCTGCGGCTGCGCCCGGACGTGGTGCTGATGGACGTGCGGATGCCGCGCGTGGACGGCGTCACGGCGCTGCGCACGCTGCGGTCACGCGGCTCGGCCGCGCGCGTCGTCGTGCTGACGACGTTCGACGCGGACGAGCTCGTGCTCCGCGCGCTGCGCGAGGGCGCCGCGGGGTTCCTGCTCAAGGACACGCCGCCGGCGCAGCTGGTCGACGCGGTGCACCGCGTGGCGGCGGGGGAGCCGGCGCTGTCGCCGACGGTGACGGCGCAGCTCATCGCGACGGTGGCGCAGCCGCAGGACGCGGCGCGCCGGGCGGCCGCGCGTCGGCTGCTCGCGGGTCTGACGCCGCGCGAGCGGGACGTCGCGGTGGCCGTCGCGCAAGGCCTGTCGAACACCGAGGTGGCGGCGCGGCTGCACCTGGGCCTGGCGACCGTGAAGACGCACGTGGGGCACCTGTACGCGAAGCTCGGCGCGGCGAACCGGGTGCAGGTCGCCCGCGTGGTGCACGACGCCGGCGAGGCCTGAGGTCGCGAAGTCCCGCGGGCCGTCACCCGGGAGTCTGAACCACCGATATTTTCGATCACGATCACGCAACGCCGTCCGGGCGAACCTTCCGTCGGACGCTGGTTCAGGTTGATGATGCTCGCGTAGTTTGCAGCCACATTGCCGTCGTTGCGCAAGGGAGCGTCGATGCGTCGGACCCGGAGGCCCAGAAAGGGCCTCGAAAGTATCGGAATCGGAGCGGTCGTCCTCGGCCTGGTCGCCGCTCCTCTCATCGGGACGCAGGCGCTCGCCGCCGGCACCGAGCCCGTCGTCGTCCTGGAGGCGGACTTCGACGACGGCACCCTGGGCGACCTCCAGCAGAGCGGGAGCCCGACCTTCGGCTACGTCGACGAGGGCACGGGCAAGGCCCTCAGCATCACGAACCGCGCCAACTCGTGGGACTCGGTCGCCTCCGCGGCCGGCGTCATGGAGGCGGGCGTCGAGTACACGCTGTCCGCCCGGGTGCGCCTGGTCGACGACGTCGCGGGCGCCACGGCGCGCTTCACGATGTTCGACGGCAAGGAAGCCTACGACTGGCTGTCCAACACGCCCGTGACGGCGTCCGGCTGGACGACGATCGAGGGCACGTGGACGCTGCCGGCCACGGCCGACCCGGCCGCCGCGAAGTTCACGTTCGAGGCCGGCGCGGGCAGCACCCACGTGTCCGTCCTGCTCGACGACGTGCTCGTCACGCGCCCCGCCGCCGAGCCGACGGTCACCGAGGTCCTCTCGGCGACCTTCGACGACGGCACGCTCGGCCCGCTGCAGCAGAGCGGCAGCCCGACGTTCGGCTACGTCGACGAGGGCACGGGCAAGGCGCTGAGCATCACCGGCCGCGCCAACTCGTGGGACTCGGTCGCCTCCGCGGCCGGCGTCATGGAGGCGGGCGTCGAGTACACGCTGTCCGCCCGGGTGCGCCTGGTCGACGACGTCGCGGGCGCCACGGCGCGCTTCACGATGTTCGACGGCAAGGAAGCCTACGACTGGCTGTCCAACACGCCCGTGACGGCGTCCGGCTGGACGACGATCGAGGGCACGTGGACGCTGCCGGCCACGGCCGACCCGGCCGCCGCGAAGTTCACGTTCGAGGCCGGCGCGGGCAGCACCCACGTGTCCGTCCTGCTCGACGACGTCCTCGTCACGCGTCCCGGCGCGGGCGGCGGCGAGCAGCCCGAGCCCGTCGTCCCCGGCGGCGCGCTGAACCCGACGACCACCCCGGTCACCGCCGCGCGCGGCACGGGCGACGTCGCGGCGCTCACGTTCGACGACGGCCCCAACGGCGCCGACACCACCCGTCTCCTCGACTTCCTCGCGGAGAACGACCTGCCGGCGACGTTCTGCGTCATCGGCCAGAACATCCAGGCGCCGGGCGGCGCGGACCTGCTCAAGCGGATCGTCCGCGAGGGCCACACCCTCTGCAACCACTCCACCGGCTACGCCGACATGGGCAGCTGGTCGGCCGACCGCGTCCGCGCGGACCTCGTCGAGAACCTCGACATCATCCGCACGGCCCTCGGTGACCCGCAGGCGCAGGTGCCCTACTTCCGCGCGCCCAACGGCTCGTGGGGGAGCACCCGGCCGGTCGCCGTCGAGCTCGGCATGCAGCCGCTCGGCGTCGTCAACACCATCGCCGACTGGGAGACGCAGGACGAGGCCACGCTCACGGCCAACCTCCGGCGCAGCATGAAGCCGGGCGAGGTCGTGCTCGTGCACGACGGCGGCGGCGCCCGTGCCGGCTCCGTCGCGGCGACGCGCACGGTCGTCACCGAGCGTCTGGCCGAGGGCTGGACGTTCACGCTGCCCGCGGGCGGCGCCCCCGAGAACCCCGCCGGCGGCACCGTCGTCAGCGACTTCGAGGACGGCACCCTGCAGGGCTGGTCGCCGCGGGACGACGGCAACGGCGCACCGACCGTCGAGGTCGTCGAGCCGGGCCACGACAGCGACCACGCCGCCCGCGTCAGCGGCCGCGTGTCGCAGGGCCAGGGCATGCAGTACCCCGTCGCGGGCGTCCTCGTGCCCGGCACGACGTACGACCTCGACGCGTGGATCCGCTTCGACGGCACGCCGGGCGACATGACGCTCAGCGCGCACACCCGCACCGGCGAGACGGACGGCTACAGCAACCTCGTCCAGATCACCGGCGTCACCGGCGAGTGGACGCACGTCACCGGCCGGTTCGCCGTGCCGGCGGGCGTCCAGGAGATCTACTTCGAGACGGAGTGGGCGAGCGGCGAGGCGGGCAACACCTCGACGTTCCTCGTCGACGACGTCGCGATCACGCCGACGCCCCCGGGCACGGTGCAGGACCTGCCGCCGCTCCAGGGCACGGTCGACTTCCCGCTCGGCGTGGCGATCGACAGCCGCGAGACGACCGGCTCGGCCGCGCAGCTCACCGAGCTGCACTTCGGCCAGCTCACGCCCGAGAACCACATGAAGCCCGAGGCCTGGTACACGGGGCGGACGTTCACGCCGCACCCCGAGGCGGACGCCATCATGCGGTACGCGCAGGAGAACGACCTGCGCGTGTACGGGCACGTGCTCGCGTGGCACAGCCAGACGCCGGCCTGGTTCTTCCAGGACGACGCCGGCAACCCGCTGCCCGCCGACGAGGCCGGCAAGCAGGTCCTGCGCGACCGGCTCCGCACGCACGTGTTCGACATCGCCGAGTACCTGGCGTCGGAGTACGGCCTGTTCGGGTCGGACACCAACCCGCTGGTCGCCTGGGACGTCGTCAACGAGGTCATCTCCGACGGCTCCGAGTTCGCGGACGGCATGCGCCGCAGCGAGTGGTACCGGATCCTCGGCGAGGAGTTCGTCGACCTCACGTTCGCGTACGCCGAGGAGGCGTTCAACGACGAGTACGCGGCGCCCGGCACCGACCGCCCGGTGACGCTGTTCATCAACGACTACAACACCGAGCAGGCCGGCAAGCAGCAGCGGTACTTCGACCTGGTCCAGCGCCTGCTGGCCCGGGGCGTGCCGATCGACGGCGTGGGCCACCAGTTCCACGTCAGCCTCGCGATGCCGGTCTCCGCGCTCGAGGGTGCCCTCGAGAGGTTCTCCGGGCTCCGCCTCACGCAGGCCGTCACGGAGCTCGACGTCACCACCGGCACGCCGGAGAGCCAGGCCAAGTTCATCGAGCAGGGCTACTACTACCGCGACGCGTTCCGGGTCTTCCGCGAGCACGCCGACGAGCTGTACTCGGTGACGGTGTGGGGCCTGACGGACGGGCGCAGCTGGCGCGACTCGTCCGGCGGTCCGCTGCTGTTCGACGACGACCTGTCGGCCAAGCCCGCCTACTACGGCGCGGCCGACGGCGAGCTGCCGGCGCGCCTGCGCACGGCGGACGTCTTCGCCGGTGACGTCCCGCTCGACGACGACGCCACGTCGGCCGCCGACTGGGACCGCCTGCGGCTGCACGCGATCGACGACGTGGCCGGCTTCCAGCTCCGCTGGGCGCCCGACCACCTCACCGCCTACGTCACGGTGGCCGACGCCACCGAGCAGGACGCCGACGCGGTGACGTTCGTCGCGGGTGACCGGACGTACACGTTCGGGCGGGACGGCGAGGGCGACGTCGACGGCGTCGTCACCGAGTCCGAGGACGGCTGGTCGGCCGTCGTCCACCTGCCGCTGGCGGGTGCCGCCGAGGGCGACACGCTCGACTTCGACGTGCGCGTCACCGACGGCTCCACGACGACGGGCTGGAACACGCCGGGCGTGCTCGGCACCCTCTCGCTCGTCGAGGCCCTGTCCTTCCTCGAGGTCGTCGAGACCGGCACCGCGCCGGCCGTCGACGGCGAGGTGGACGAGGCGTGGTCCGCGGCGGACGTGGTCACCACGGACAAGCAGGTCGAGGGCACCACCGGCGCGACCGCCGAGGTGCGCACCCTGTGGCGCGGCAACCTCCTCTACGTCCTCGCGGACGTGGCGGACCCGGTCGTCGACGTCACGGGCTCCGACCCGTGGATCCAGGACTCGGTCGAGCTGTACGTCGACGCGGGGAACTTCAAGAGCAACGCCTACCGGTACGACGACACGCAGATCCGCATCAGCGCGGACAACGTGGTGTCGTTCGGCACGGGTGACACCGCGTTCCAGCAGGCGCGCCTCGTGTCGGCCGTGGTCCGCACGGACGGCGGCTACCGGGTCGAGGCGGCCATCAGCCTCCTCGACGAGGCCGGGCTCGGCACGTTCCACGGCCTGGACTTCCAGGTCAACGACGCGACCGCCGGTGCGCGCACGTCGATCCGCAACTGGGCGGACCCGACGGGCGCCGGCTACCAGACCCCCGCCCGCTGGGGCGTGGGCCAGCTGGTGGCGGCCGAGGAGGAGCCGGAGCCGACGCCGACCCCGACGGTGACGCCGACGCCGGAGCCGACGGAGGAGCCCACCGAGGAGCCGACGCCGACCCCGACCGTCGACCCGACGGACGAGCCGACGCCGACCCCGACCGTCGACCCGACGGACGAGCCGACGCCGACCCCGACGGGTGAGCCGACGGCCGGTCCGACGACGGCCCCGACGACGTCGCCGACGGCCCCGGCCGACGGCAAGCCGTCGATCACGCTCGACTCGGCGCAGATCCGCGCCGGCGGGCAGGTCCAGGTCCGCCTGGCCGGCTTCGACGCCGGGCAGCGGGTCGCCGTCTCCCTCGGTGCCGGGGCCACGGCCCGCGGCGGTGCGGGCGTCGGTGCGGCGGCTGCCGCCACGGCGCCGGCGGGCAGCACGCTGCTCGGCACGGTGACCGTCGCGGCGGACGGCACGGCCACCCTGCGGGTGACGGTGCCGGCACGCACGACGGCGGGCGTGTACGTCCTGCAGGCCTCCAGCGACGGCACGGTGCTCGCGAGCACCACGCTGACGGTGCTGGCCGCGCAGGCGGCGACCGGGGGCCTCGCGGTCACCGGTACGGGGATCGGCATCGGCGTGGTCGCCCTGCTGGTCCTGGCGGCGGGCGTCGCGCTCGTCGCCGCCCGTCGGCGGGGGCTGCTCACGCGGTCCTGACGCAGACGTGACCCGGCCGGGATGCTGACCCCGGCCGGGTCACGGTGCGGGTCGCCTGCGCACGGCGGCCCCACCACGACGAGCCCCACGGGCCGGTCCCCCCCGGCGGCCCGTGGGGCTCCGTCGTGCCCGCCCCGCCCTCACCCGCGCCGGGCGACGAACCGGCCCTTGCGCAGCGCTCCGCGACCGGGATGCTGCACGACGGCCGGTCCGGCGGCTCGCGCGGGGCAGGGGAGGCGGCCGGTCGGACGCGGACGGACGCCGCGGCCGGGTGACCGGGCGGCGCGCTAGCGTGCCGCCCGTGACGACGTCGACGGACCCCCGCCTGCCCGGTGACCCCGGACCCGACGCCGCCGCGGTCGCCCGCCTGGTCGCCTCCGCCCTCGACGAGGACCTCGGCACAGCGCCCGGGCGGGACGTCACGACGCAGGCGACGGTCGACGCGGCCGCGCGCGGCACCGCCGACGTCGCGGCCCGCGCCGACGGCGTCGTCGCCGGGCTGGTCGTCGTGGCGGAGGTGCTCGCCCAGGTCGCCGACCGTCTCGGCCTGCCGGTGCCGGAGGCGACGTGGCACGTCCCCGACGGCACGCGCGTGCGCGCCGGCGACGTCGTCGGGCGCCTCACCGGGCCGGTGCAGGTGCTGCTCGTCGCGGAGCGCACCCTGCTCAACCTCGTCAGCCGCGCGTCCGGCGTCGCGACGCACACGCGCCGCTGGGCCGACGCGCTCGCGGGCACCGGCGCGCGGGTCCTCGACACCCGCAAGACCACGCCGGGCCTGCGCGCGCTCGAGAAGTACGCGGTGCGCTGCGGCGGCGGCACGAACAAGCGCATGGGCCTGCACGACGTCGCGATGGTCAAGGACAACCACGTGGTCGCCGCCGGCTCGGTGGCGGGCGCGGTCGCGGCCGTCCGCGCTGCGTTCCCCGACGTCGCCGTGCAGGTCGAGGTCGACCGCCCCGAGCAGGCCGACGAGGCGCTCGACGCGGGCGCCGACTTCCTCCTGCTCGACAACATGGACGACGCCACGCTGCGCGACACCGTCGCCCGGGTCCGCGACCGCGCGGGGGCCACCGGGCACGTCGACCTCGAGGCGACGGGCAACCTGACGCTCGACCGCGCCGCCGCCGTCGCGGCGACGGGCGTCGACTACCTCTCCGTCGGCGCGCTGACGCACTCGTCGCCGATCCTCGACGTGGCACTGGACCTGCGCGCGGAGCCGTGAGCCGGCCGGCACCGGCCGGAGACGGGCCGGTTCGCCGCCGCGCGGCGCCGTGACGTCCCGCACGTGCACCGCCCGGCGCCCGGGCGGCGGCCCCCGCGCCCGTACGATTGGCCGGTGACCGCCACGCCCGCCGACCCCACGGCGCCCGCCGACGACGTCCCCGAGCAGATCCAGGTGCGCCGCGCCAAGCGCGAGCGCCTCCTGGCCGCCGGCGTCGAGCCGTACCCGGTCGGCGTGCCCCGCACGCACACGATCGCGGACGTCCGCGCGGCGTACCCGGACCTCGAGCCGGGCACCGAGACCGACGACGTCGTCGGCCTCGCGGGGCGCGTCGTGTTCCTGCGCGTGACGGGCCGCCTGGCGTTCGCGACGCTGCAGGACGGCGCCGGCCACCGCCTGCAGGCGATGCTCAGCGAGAAGGAGGTCGGTGCCGAGGCGCTCGCCGCCTTCAAGACCGACGTCGACCTGGGCGACCACGTGTACGTGCACGGCCGCGTGATCGCGTCGCGCCGCGGCGAGCTGAGCGTCATGGCGGACGAGTGGCGCATGGCCGCGAAGGCGATCCGGCCGCTGCCGAACCTGTACGAGGGTGCGGAGCTGTCGGAGGAGGCGCGCGTCCGCCAGCGCTACGTCGACCTGATCGTGCGGCCGGGCGCGCGGGACATGGTGCGCCTGCGCGCGGCCGTCGTGCGTTCCGTGCGCGAGAACTTCTGGCGGCGGGGATATCTCGAGGTGGAGACCCCGATGCTGCAGGTGCGCCCCGAGGGGGCCGCGGCGCGCCAGTTCGAGACGCACATGAACGCGTTCGACATCGACCTGTACCTGCGCATCGCGCCGGAGCTGTTCCTCAAGCGGGCGGCCGTCGGCGGCGTCGAGAAGGTCTTCGAGATCAACCGCAACTTCCGCAACGAGGGCGTCGACGCGACGCATTCCCCGGAGTTCGCGATGCTCGAGGCGTACGAGTCGTACGGCGACTACGACACCATGGCGGCGCTCACGCAGGACCTCGTGCAGACGGCGGCGCGGGACGCCCTCGGGACGACCGTCGTCACGCTCGCGGACGGTTCCGAGTACGACCTCGGCGGCGAGTGGACGGCGCTGACGATGTACGGCTCGCTGTCCGAGGCGCTCGGCGAGGAGATCACGCACGACACCGCCGACGAGCACCTGCTCGCGCTGCTCGAGAAGGCGGAGATCGAGCTGGCCCCCGCCCGGCGCAACCACGGCAAGATGGTCGAGGAGCTGTGGGAGCACCACGTCGGCTCGACGCTGTGGGCGCCGACGTTCGTGCGCGACTTCCCGGTCGAGACGTCGCCGCTCACGCGTGACCACCGCACGGAGCGCGGCCTGGTCGAGAAGTGGGACCTGTACGTGCGCGGCATGGAGCTGGCCACGGCGTACTCCGAGCTCGTGGACCCGGTGGTGCAGCGCCGGCGGTTCGAGGCGCAGGCGCTGCTGGCCGCGAAGGGCGACGACGAGGCCATGCGGATCGACGAGGACTTCCTCGCCGCGATGGAGCACGCGATGCCCCCGTCGGGCGGCATGGGCATGGGTATCGACCGGCTGCTCATCGCGATGACCGGTCACGGCATCCGTGACACCATCCTTTTCCCGCTCGTGAAGCCGCAGGTATGACGCTGTCATTGCGAGGAAGGTGACCATGGACGACTGGGGTGGCGTTCTCGCCGCATTGCTGCCGTCGATCGGCGTCGGTCTGATCTTCTGGTTCGCGATGCGCGCCATCGTCAACGCCGACCGTTCGGAACGGCAGGCGCTCGCGCGCATGGAGAACGAGGCGGCGACCGGGTCGGGTGCGGCCGAGGAATCCTGAGAATGGTCGGGTGAGCGTTTGACGCGCCGGAATAGTCGGTGACACGCTGAGCGCGTCAGCACGTCCGTTCATTGCCTGGGAGAACTCAATGGCGCAGAAGGTTCAGGTCCTGCTGGTCGACGACGTCGACGGCGGCACGGCCGACGAGACCGTCACGTTCGGTCTCGACGGCGTGACCTACGAGATCGACCTGACGACCGAGAACGCCGCCAAGCTCCGTGACGCCCTGGGCACGTGGGTCGGCCACGCGCGCCGCGTCGGCGGGCGCTCCTCCTCCGGCCGCTCGTCGGGCCGGTCCTCGTCGGGCTCCTCGTCGTCGCGCTCGGCGCGCGCCAACGAGGCGCAGGAGATCCGCGAGTGGGCCAAGGAGAACGGCTACCAGGTCTCCGAGCGCGGTCGCATCTCGGCGGAGGTCAAGCAGGCGTACGACGACGCGCACTGAGCGCCGCACGACGCGACGAGGGCCCGGCACCGTGGAGGTGCCGGGCCCTCGGCCGTCCCGGTGCGCCGCGGCGGACGGCCCACCGGGACGGGTCAGGACGCGCGGTCGACCGTGAGGTCGCGCGCGGCGGCGTACTGCGCCCGCACCTGCGGCTCGGCCGGGGCGCTGACGACCTCGGCGTCGGACGCGGCGGACCACGACGGCGCGGCCGGCGCGCCGGACAGGACCCAGGCCGCCTGCCGGGCGGCGCCGTCGGCGACGTACTCGCCGGGCGTCGGCACGTGCACGTCGAGGCCGAAGACGGTGGGCGCGAGGCGGCGGACCGCCTCGGACTGCGCGCCGCCGCCGATGAGGAACAGGCGCTCGACGGGCACGCCGACCTCGCGCAGCGCGTCGATGCCGTCCGCGAGGGAGCAGAGCATGCCCTCGACGGCCGCGCGGGCGAGGTGGGCGGGCGTCGTGTTGCCCAGGCGCATGCCGTGCAGCGCGCCGGTGGCGTCGGGCTTGTTCGGCGTGCGCTCGCCCTCCAGGTAGGGGACGTGCACGAGGCCGTCCGCGCCGGCCGGGGCGGACAGCGCGAGCTCGGAGAGCCCGGCGTGGTCGACGCCGAGGATGCGCCGGGCGGCGTCGAGCACGCGCGAGGCGTTCAGGGTGCACGCGAGCGGCAGGTAGGCGCCGGTCGCGTCGGCGAAGCCGGTGACGAGGCCGGAGCCGTCGGCCGTCGGCGCCGTCGCGACGGCCGACACGACGCCGGACGTCCCGATGGACACCGCCACGTCGCCGGGCTGGAGCCCGAGCGCGAGGGCGGCGCCCGCGTTGTCGCCCGCGCCGGGGCCGAGCAGCGCCCCGCCGGCGAGCGTGGGACCGGTCTGGCGCGGGCCGAGCACGCGCGGGAGGCGGGGCGTCGCGCCGAGCGCGCGCTCGAGCAGGTCGAGGCGGTAGTCCTCCGTGAACGGGGACCAGTAGCCGGTGCCCGACGCGTCGGACCGGTCGGTGACGAGGCCGTCCCAGCCGACGGCGGCGAGGCCGCCCGCGAGCTTCCAGGTCAGCCAGTCGTGGGGGAGCGCGACGGCGGCGACGCGCGCGGCGTTCTCCGGCTCCGCGTCGCGCAGCCAGCGCAGCTTCGTGACGGTGAGGGACGCGACGGGCACGGAGCCGATCGCCGACGCCCACGCCTGCGCACCCGCGGCGACGTCCCCGTCGCCGAGCTCGGTGACGAGGTCGCGCGCGGCACCGGCCGAGCGCGTGTCGTTCCACAGCAGCGCGTCGCGGACGACCTCGCCGTCCGCGTCGAGCGCGACCATGCCGTGCTGCTGCCCGCCGACGGCCACCGCGGCGACGTCGTCGAGGCCGCCGGCCTGGGCCACGGCCTCCTGCAGCGCGTCCCACCAGGCCGCGGGCGCGACCTCGGTGCCGTCCGGGTGCGACGCGCGGCCCTGCCGCACGAGCGCGCCGGTCTCCGCGTCGCGCACCACCACCTTGCACGACTGCGTGGACGAGTCCACACCTGCCACGAGCGTCATCGCCTGTGCTCCTTCAGCGAGCGGGTCCGCGGGCGTCGGCCGCGGGTGGGGTGTCCGGGCGGGGGAGGGGCCGTGCCGCGTCGCCCGGACGGGACGCAGGGGCCGGGACGGCGGACGCCCGCCGGGCGCCCCGGTTCTCACCAGGGCGTCCCGGCGGGCGCGCCGGACGTGCGGTCGGTCAGCCGCGCGCGCCGAGCGCGTGCTCGAGCGCGAGCTGGTTGAGGCGCACGAAGCCGAAGCCGTGGGCGCCCACCTCGTCGGCGTCGAAGTCCTCGAACGCGGAGCGGTCGGCGAGCAGGTCCGCGACCGTCTCGCCCTCGGCGAGCGTCGGCTCGGCGAGGGAGAAGACGCCGGCGGCCTCGAGGGCCTCCTGGACCTCCGGGTCGGCGCGGAACGCCTGCGCCCGCTCCTTCAGGAGGATGTACGTCGACATGTTCGCCGCGGCCGAGTCCCACACGCCCTGGAAGTCCTCGGTGCGCGAGGGCTTGTAGTCGAAGTGGATCGGGCCCTCGTACCGCGGGCCGCCGCTCGGGAAGCCGTTCTCGAGCAGGTCGACCGTGGCGAACGCCGAGAACAGGTCGCCGTGGCCGAACACGAGGTCCTGGTCGTACTTGATGGACCGCTGGCCGTTGAGGTCGATGTGGAAGAGCTTGCCCTGCCACAGCGCCTGCGCGATGCCGGTGGTGAAGTTCAGGCCGGCCATCTGCTCGTGCCCGACCTCGGGGTTGAGGCCGACGATGTCGCCGTTCTCCAGCGTGGAGATGAGGCCGAGCGCGTGCCCGATCGTCGGCAGGAGGATGTCGCCGCGGGGCTCGTTCGGCTTGGGCTCGAGCGCGATGCGCAGGCCGTAGCCCTTCTCCTTGATGTACGCGGCGACGGTGTCGATGCCCTCGGCGTAGCGGTCGTGCGCGGCCTTGAGGTCCTTGGCCGAGTCGTACTCGGCGCCCTCGCGGCCGCCCCACATGACGAACGTGTCGGCGCCGAGGTCGGCGGCCAGGTCGACGTTGCGCAGGATCTTGCGCAGGCCGAAGCGGCGCACCCGGCGGTCGTTCGACGTGAAGCCGCCGTCCTTGAAGACCGGGTGGCTGAACGTGTTGGTGGTGACCATCTCGACCGTGATGCCGGTCTCGGCCAGGGCGCCCTTGAAGCGCTCGAGGATCTTATCGCGCTCGGCGTCCGAGGAGCCGAACGGCACGACGTCGTCGTCGTGGAAGGTCACGTGCGCGGCGCCGAGCTCGGCGAGCTTGTGGACCGACTCGACCGGGTCGAGCCACGGCCGCGTGTTCGAGCCGAACTGGTCCTGGGCGTTCCATCCGACGGTCCAGAGACCGAAGGAGAACTTGTCTTCCGGGGTGGGCTTGCGAACCATGGCACATCTCCACGTCGAGCGGGCGGGGGCACCGGGCAGGACCGCCCGGCGGATTTGTTCTCGGCATGAATTTATCCACGGAACTCGGCTAGGGTCAACCCATGGCCGCGGCACCCGACGACGCCGACGCCGGACCCCGCACGCGCAACGGCCGCGCCGCCGAGCGCGTGCCGGACCCCGTCCGCGCGCGCCGGCAGGAGCACCTGCGCGAGCACAACCTCTCGGTCGCGCTCGGGTGCGTCGTCGACGCCACCGCGCCCCCGTCCCGCGCGCAGATCGCCGCCGCGACCGGGCTCGCGCGCGGCACGGTCACGGGCCTCGTGGACGTCCTCATCGAGGCGGGGCTCGTGCGCGAGCTCGACCCGGTGGCGGCGCCGCGCGCCGGTCGTCCCGCCGTGCCGCTCGTCCCCGTGCCGGGCCGCATCGCCGGCGTCGGCATGGAGGTCAACGTCGACTACCTGGGCGTGCGCGCCGTCGACCTCGCGGGCGGCGTCGTCGTCGAGCGCGTCGAGCAGGACGACCTGCGCGGCGCCGACGCGGGCGAGGTGCTCGACCGGCTGTCGGCCCTCGCGGGGCCGGTGCTCGCGGGGCTGCAGGCCGACGGCGTCCGCGTCGCCGGCACCGCGCTCGCCCTGCCGGGCCTCGTCGACCGCGTCACCGGCCCGCTGCGCGTCGCGCCGAACCTCGGCTGGCGGGACGTCGACGTCGTCGCGCGCCTCGCCGCCGACCCCGTGCTGGCGTCCTTCCCGCCGCGCCTCGCGAACGAGGCCAACCTGGCCGCCCGGGCCGAGGCGCACGCCCGCCGCGGCGCCGGCGCGCCGTCGTTCCTGTACGTGTCCGGCGAGGTCGGCGTCGGTGGCGCGCTCGTGCTCGACGGCGAGATCTTCCTCGGCCGGCACGGCTGGAGCGGCGAGATCGGCCACGTCGTCGTCGACGGGTGCGCGCCCGGCGGGCCGGCGACGCTCGAGCGGCTCGCCGGGCAGGACGCCATCGCCGCGGCCGCGGGGCTGCCCGCGGGCAGCCGGTTCGCAGACCTGCTCGCCGCAGTGGGCGCCGACGACCCGGCGGCGGTCGCGGCCGTGCACGAGGCCGCCCGGTGGCTCGGCCTGGCGCTGGCCACGGTCGCGAACGTCGTCGACGTCGGCGCCGTCGTGCTGGGCGGCACGTTCGGGCAGCTGTACCCGCACGTCGAGGCGGCCGTGCGCGACGCCCTCGACGCGCACGTCATCTTCGCGCCGTGGTCCTCGCTCGAGGTCTCCCGGGCCCGCGCCGGCGACTACCCGGCGATGACGGGCGGCGCCCTCGCGGTCCTCCGCCAGGTCGTGGCGGAGCCGTCCCTCTGGCTGACCCCGTCCTGACCCCACCCGCCCGCCCCGCCCGCCGAGGTCGCCGGTCCGGTGGCGAGGTCGCCTGCCCGCACCGCCGATCTCGCCGCCGAGCAGGCGACCGCGCGGCGGAGGCGCGGTCGGGGGGGGCTGCGGGCGGGGGTGGACGTGCGGGGGCGGGGGTGGGCGCGCGTCCGTAGGGTCTGCCCCGTGGACGACCTGACGACGCTGCCCGAGCCCGCGACCGACGCCGAGACCCTCGCGCACGGCACCGTCCCCCTGTGGGTCGGCACGTACCCGCACGCGGGCATCGGCACGCCGTCGGGGCTCGGCGAGGGCGTCTGGTGCGTCGACCTCGACCCGGCCACGGGCCTGCTCGACCGGCCGCGGCTCGTCGTCGAGGCGCCCGCGCCGTCGTTCGTCGCCGCCCACCCGTCGGGCCGGGTCGTGTACGCGGTCGCGGAGGACGACCCCGGCACGGTGACGGCGTTCGCGGTCGGGGACGACGGCGGGCTGACCGCGGCGGCCACCGTGGCGGTGGGCGGCGCGCACCCGTGCCACCTGCTCGTCGCCGACGACGCCCTGTACGCGGCCTGCTACTCCGACGGCGTCCTCGCGGTGCTGCCGCTCGCGCCGGACGGCACGTTCGCCCCCGAGGTGCTCGCCGCCGGCGCGCCCGCGCAGACGTTCGGCCACACGGGCTCCGGCCCCGTGACCGACCGGCAGGAGGGCTCGCACGCGCACTTCGTCGCGCTGACGCCCGACGGGCGCCACGTCCTCGTGTCCGACCTGGGCACGGACGAGCTGCGCCGGTACGCGCGCGCGGCCGACGGCACGCTCACCGCCGACGGGGTCGCCGCGACCCTCCCGGCCGGCACGGGGCCCCGGCACGTGGCGTTCGCGCCCGACGCCCGGCACCTGTACGTCGTCGGCGAGCTCGACGCGGCCGTGCACGTGCTCGCCTGGGACGCCGCGTCGGCGTCCGGCACCCCCGTCGCGTCGGTCCCCGCCGTCGACGCCGCGCGCGCAGGGGACGCCACCCCGTCGCCCTCGCACGTCGTGCTCGAGGGCGACCGCCTCGTGCTCGGCGTGCGCGGCGTCGACGTCGTGACGACCTACCCGGTGGCCGCCGACGGCAGCCTCGGCGCCCCGGTGTCCGCGCCGCTCGGCGGCCGCACGCCGCGGCACCTCGACGTCGTCGCCGACTGGACCGTCGTCGCGCTGCAGGAGTCGCACGCGGTCGTCGTCCTCGACCACGACGGCACGGAGGTGGGCCGCGCCGGGATCCCGTCGCCGGCGTGCGTCGTGCGCGTCCGCTGACCGGCGGGCGGGCCGCGGGCCCGGACGGCTGTCCGGTTCGTCGTTCGTGACGGAATCGTGACGATCGGTCACTGACAGCTCGGTAAGTGAATGTGGTGCACTGCTGGGGTCGCAGGGCGACGTGACCGCGCATCGTGGCGCGGCCCGGACGTCGCCGTGCAGCGCGGCCGGGCGGGCAGCCCGGTCGTCCCCGGCCGTCACGAAGGAGTGACCGGTGCACCGACCGTCGACCCGTCCCGCCCGCACGTCCGCCCGCACACCCACCGGCCGGCGCACCGGCCCGCCCGGGCGCCGCGCCGCGACGTTCTCCGCCACCACGGGCACCTGCTTGCGCAGCGCACCG